>NZ_JAZAYT010000032.1:0-291649 GCF_036321945.1 Flavobacterium facile | reverse complement strand
ACGTTAAACCATCGTAATATAATTGTGTTGGTGCGTTACAACCTGTAGCTGAATAGGTTGTAAATGAACCTCCCGGAATCCAATTGGTTTGTGTGTTACCACAAATTGATTTTACCCAAAAATAATAGGTTGTGTTTGGCGATAAATTACTTAACACAGCAAAGGTATCTGTAGTAGTTCCAGTAATAGCTCCAGTAGAAAATGGATCGTTGATGGTGCTGTAACAATATACATAGCCATTGCTTGGTGCAGGCGTTGTTGCTACCCATGCAATATTATTAGTTGTCGACGTTAAACCATCGTAATATAATTGTGTTGGTGCGTTACAACCTGTATCTGAATAGGTTGTAAATGAATCTCCCGAAACCCAATTGGTTTGTGTGTTACCACAAATTGATTTTACCCAAAAATAATAGGTAGTGTTTGGTGATAAATTACTTAACACTGCAAAGGTATCTGTAGTAGTTCCTGTGATAGCTCCAGTAGAAAATGGATCGTTGATGGTGCTGTAACAATATACGTAACCATTGCTTGGTGCAGGCGTTGGTGCTACCCATGCAATATTATTAGTTGTCGACGTTAAACCATCGTAATATAATTGTGTTGGTGCGTTACAACCTGTAGCTGAATAGGTTGTAAATGAACCTCCCGGAATCCAATTGGTTTGTGTGTTACCACAAATTGATTTTACCCAAAAATAATAAGTAGTGTTTGGCGATAAATTACTTAAAACGGCAAAGGTTTCTGTAGTAGTTCCTGTGATAGCTCCAGTAGAAAATGGATCGTTGATGGTGCTGTAACAATATACGTAACCATTGCTTGGTGCAGGCGTTGGTGCTACCCATGCAATATTATTAGTTGTCGACGTTAAACCATCGTAATATAATTGTGTTGGTGCGTTACAACCTGTAGGAGTTGCACATGTAATAGAACGCACTCTTGAAGTAGCTTGAGTTCCACAATTGGCATTGCTATTAATATGGTATCTGATAACTCCTGTAAAATTTGAATTCCATGTTAATGGTGTCAGTCCACTTGCTAATACTCCCGTTCCACCTTCATTTGTAATGGTAATAAAATCGGTAGTTACAGAACTTGTAAAAGTATATTGCTTGTTTATTAATATATTGACATTTGCAAATTCACCTGCATAAGCATTGTTTACAATTTGTTCTGGATTGCCTGTGCAAGAAGGGGTAAAAGTGGCTGCAGGAAACAAACCATATATTGCACCATTACAAGTCAGTGCTGGTGGTGTAGTAAAATTTCCACCTGAAATCCATGATCCTGTCGTAGCACCACAATTAGATCGAATCCAGTAGTAATAGGTAGTACCTGCTGCTACATTCAAAGAAATTGAAGTAGATAAGTTAGTAGTACTAAATAGTGTAGGAGTAGAATTAGCATCAGGGGCATTATTTGTTGTAACAATATATATATCATAATTAGAAGATGGCACTGGTGAAGCTGCTGTCCATGCTATTTTACAAGAATTTGACGTAACATTTGATACTACCAGATTTGATGGAGGCACACAGTTTGATGCATCGGCACATCTTAAGTAGCGAGACCTATTAACTTGTTCACTGCTACAATTAGCATTTGCATGAAGGTAATAACGGATAACGCCTGTTGTACTTCCAGAATTCCATATTACTGGTTGTGTTCCGCTAGCATAGATAATAGTTCCAGTTCCGTTCGTAATTGTAATATAGTCATTAGTCACAGAACTCGAGAACGAATATTGCTTGTTTGCAATTACATTTACATTGCTGTATTCACCTGCATAACTTTGGCTGGTAATTGTTTCATAGTTTCCACTACAATTTGGTGTAATGGTATTACTTGGAAATAATCCATTCGGCGCAGTAATACATTGAGCAAAAGCATTAGGAATGAAGTACAAAAATGCCAATAGGCAGAAAAAAGTAATTGTTTTTTTCATTTTATTTATTTAAGATTAATTGATTAAGTTCAAATACGTTTATTAATTGCAAATCAAATTCTGAAACTCCAAAATGATGAAATTTGAGAAGTTTAAAAGTGATTTGAATAATTAATTTTTAACCACTTTCACGGTTTTTACTACATTATTAGAAGTCACTTTCACCAAATAAGTTCCTATAGATAAATTAGATACATCTATTGATGTTTTGTTACTGTTAACAGATTTTGATAAAACTTCTTGTCCTAATAAATTGAAAATTGAAATAGTTGTAATTTCTTTATCGAATGAAAAGTTTAATGCATCTGTAACGGGATTTGGATATATTTTTAATTCGTTTATTGCAAAATCTTCGTTAGAAAGTATTGAAGGGTAGCATGAAATGTAAGTAAAAGTGTTTCTATGTACAAAAGTTTCATCGCCTATTTGACCTACGACATTGCTTCCTGTGCCCCGAATAAAGCCATCATTGTTTTTGACTAAAGCGTGATAACCTCCTGCAGAAATTTTGTTTGAATCTAGAGAAGTACCCACTTGCGTTGGGATATATACATCAGAAGCATTCCCAGATGTTCCGTGACCTAACTGCCCAGCATAATTATATCCCCAACTCCAAATGGAAAGATTATTTTTGGTAGCAATTGTATAACGAGTTCCGGCTGATACATCTAACCAATCCATTGCAGTTCCAACCTGAATAGGATTTGTTTTATAAGTAGTTGTTCCATCGCCAAGTTGTCCTTTTGAATTTTCACCCCAAGTCCAAAGTGTACCATCAGTCTTTATTGCAGCACAATGATGTTGACCTCCAGCTAATTTCAACCAATTTGTATCTGTTCCTATTTGAGTAGGAATATTGTTTTGAGAAGAGGTTCCATACATATTAGATCTAGAACCCCAAAACCATAAGGTTCCGTCAGTTTTTATTGCAAGAGAATGATATATTCCTGTTGCTATAGTTTGCCAATTTGTAGCAGTACCAATTTGTGTTGGCGTAATTTTATCCACAGTTGTGTTATCGCCTAGCTGACCATATTCATTGTTGCCCCAAGCCCATAATGTACCATCAGTTTTTAAAGCAATTGTATGCAACCAACCATCACTTACACTTAGCCAGTTTGTAGCGTTACCTATTTGAGTAGGAGTCGCTATAACCCAATTTCCATTTCCAGTACCTAATTTTCCTGAACCATTAGCACCCAAAGCCCAGAGTGTTCCATCAGCTTTTATACCGTATGAAGATGAATAACCGGCGTGTGCTTTAACCCAATTATTTGCTGTTCCTATTTGTGTTGGAATGTTTCTATTCACATCAGTGCCATCACCTAATTCGTATGATGTATTTCTACCCCAAGCCCAAAGTGTTCCGTCATCTTTTATGGCTAAAGAGTGATAATCTCCAGCACTAACGCTTTGCCAGCATTGAGCAGACATTTGTAATGATATAAATAATATTAAAAGGGTAATTGTTCTTTTCATGTTTTTGGTTTTGATGAAATTAATTTGAAAATTTCCAACCAAAACTATGAGATAAGAGCAATCAAAACAAATTGTTCATTTGACTATTTATAAATAATCAGATGCTTTAATGGTTTGTAAGTTGTTGATTTTAATACTTAATCTGTATTTTTTAATTTTTCAATATAATAATTAGGAGAAAGACCTGTTTGTCTTTTAAAAACGCGAACAAAAGTATTCGCATCTTTATAACCTACTTCTTCAGCAATAGCCTGTAAGGTATATTTACGAAAATGCGGTGCGTCAATAAGCTTTTGGAGCACATATTGAATTCGTAATTCTTGTGTGTATTCTGAAAAGGTTTTCTGTATTACCTGATTGAAGTATTGTGACAAATATGCTGTGTTTGTATTTAATTTTTTTGCTACAAAAGCTAACTTGAAATTTGGATCTAAAAAAGTTTCTTTATGCTCTAATTTTTTTAAACCTAATGCTATTTTTTCGATAAGCTCATCATCAATTATTTGTTTAGGTTGTGTTTCTATTTTGTTGATTTGTGAATTGCTAATTTCTGAAGTTTTTGATTCTTTCAGGTTTTGAATGATTTTTAAAAAACGATAATGCTTTTCTTTCTGTACTTTATGATAATGATAAAAACTATAAATTACTGAAGATAAAATGATTAGTATTCCAAAAAGAGAAATTTTAAAATAATTCTTAGACGCAATAATTTTATCAGACTCTTCTTTTATTTTATTTAAATCATAATTGTGAAGAAAATTTAAAGATTTATTTTTTATTCCTCCAATTGATTGAATTAATTCTAAACTTTTTTGAGCATAGAGATAAGCGTTCTTATTGTCTTTTTTTTCACTATAACATTGTGTCATTATGTTATATGTCATTAAAAGATTTTCTTTTGAAACCTTAGTTGTTTGATAATTTTTTATGTATTTTTTACAATAGAAAAGTGCTGAATCAACTTGCTTTAAATGATGAAAACAATCGGCCATTCCTAAATCAAATAACTGTTCTGTTCTTATATTATCATGAATAATAGAATATTTTTCTCTTTTTCTATATAAGGACAATGATTTAACGTAATTCCCTGCTAAAGCGGCACTTTTTGCTTCTCGCATGCTTAACAATGCTTTTGTATACTCTGGGTAAAAATTATCTTGCAGCATCATTGTCGCCGCTACATTAAAGTTATAATTTGCAGAATCTAAAAGGGCAGTTTTTTTTGACTGGATATAATACTTTTGATAAGCTTCACCAATGATATTGTATTTATCGGCAAATAATTTTTTATTCATTATTTTTTTTTCACCTACTCCCAATTTTAGGTGTGGTGTAGTCTTTAATTCTCTCTTCAATAAAGCAATTCCATTAATATAATCACCCATAGCTACTTTTATGGAGCCATATTGTTCGTTAAAATGATTATCAGGTACACTCTTTTTATATTTATCAAGATAAAACAATGCCAAGTCATACTCTCCTAGATTTTTATGAATATAGAAAAGTTTATTGACACACATACCAATCAAATCTTGATGTACTTTGCTTGATTTAGAAGCATCAGTTTTTTCAATATTATTTATAAGTGAGATGAGAAGTTGCTTCGAATGCGTATACTCTGACTTATTGTAGAAAAAATTTGCTATATAATATTTGCCAAAAAAACTAAATAATTCTTTTTTAGAATTACTAATTTCCAATGCTTCCGCATAAGCTTTATCAGGATTTGATATAAGTAGTTCTTGTATGTTTCGGGTTCTTTTGATCTCCAACTCATTCAAATTTTGAGAAAACATTGTAGGAGCTATTACAAATAGTATAAAAAAGTAGAAAAGTTTATGCATCTTGAAAAATTGAAAAAGCTCAATTATTAAATTTTGAAGAGTTAAAAATAAGGAATAAAACTACACTTTTTTTTAATTTATTTTGAAAATAGTTTTATTTTTTTGTACTTATTTTTTTAACATAAAAAAAACCCCAAACTCTTTCGAATTTGGGATTTGATATATTTTTATTCTAATCTCTTTTTTAAGAACGAGACAGAATGAAAATTCTAAAGTTCTAAAGCTTTCTTAGGATTGTTGTCTAGTAATAATTCCATTGGGTTTTCTAAAGCTTCTTTTACAGCTACTAAGAAACCAACAGATTCACGACCGTCAATAATTCTGTGGTCATAAGATAAAGCTACATACATCATTGGGTGAATTTCCACTTTTCCGTTTACGGCAATTGGGCGCTCAATAATGTTGTGCATTCCTAAAATTCCAGATTGAGGAGGATTGATAATTGGCGTAGATAACATACTTCCAAAAACTCCACCATTTGTAATTGTGAATGTTCCACCAGTCATGTCGTCAACTGTAATTTGTCCGTCTCTTGCACGTAAAGCTAAACGCTTAATTTCTGCTTCTACACCACGGAACGTTAATAATTCTGCATTTCTAACTACAGGAACCATTAATCCTTTTGGTCCAGAAACCGCAATTGAAATATCTGCAAAATCGAAAGCTACTTTATGGTCACCATCCATCATTGAATTTACATCTGGGAACAATTGCAATGCTCTTGTAACCGCTTTTGTAAAGAATGACATATAACCTAAACCAATACCATTATGTTTTGCTTTAAATTCGTCTTTATATTGATTTCTGATGATATTAATTGGTGTCATGTTAACTTCGTTAAAAGTCGTTAACATAGCTGTTTCGTTTTTAGCGGCAACTAATCTTTCTGCTACTTTTCTACGTAACATAGAAAGTTTTACTCTTTCTGTAGCACGAGATCCGTTTGTTGGTGTTCCCATTGAAGGTACTGCGTTTGCTGCATCTTCAGTAGTAATTCTTCCACCTTTTCCTGTTCCAACGATGTCAGAAGGAGAGATGTTTTTTTCGTCTAATATTTTCTTAGCTGCTGGAGATGGAGCTCCTGTAGCATACGTTTTTTCAGCAACTGGTGCTGCTTTTACTTCTTCTTTTTTTACTTCTGGTGCTTTTTCAACAGCAGGCGCAGCAGTAGCTCCGTCAGGTTTTGCAGCGTCAGTATCAATATGACAAACTACTTGTCCTACAGCCACAGCGTCACCTTCTTCCGCTTTAAGCGTGATAATTCCGCTAGCTTCTGCTGGTAATTCTAAAGTTGCTTTGTCTGAATCTACTTCAGCAATAGCTTGATCTTTTTCAACGTAATCTCCGTCTTTTACTAACCAAGTTGCAATTTCAACTTCGGTGATAGATTCTCCCGGTGATGGGACTTTCATTTCTAAAATCATATTCTTTCGTTTTTAGTTTTAGGCTAAAATGCTACCTAAAATATATTAATGTGTTGTATCTGTTATTGAAATAAATTTTTGTCAAAAACCATAGCAATGGCATTCGCTTGACGTTTTTTAGAACGTTCGTAACTTCCTGCTGCTGGTGCACTGTATGCTTTTGGCGATGCTAAACGTAATTTTACTAAATCGAAATTCATTAACATAAATCCGTAAGCTCCCATGTTTTTAGGTTCTTCTTGTGCCCAAACATAATCATCTGCATTTGGATACGAATCGATAATTACTTTGATTTGCTCCGTTGCTAAAGGGAATAATTGTTCTAAACGAACAACAGCTACATCATTTCTACCTAATTCTTCACGTTTTGCAATAATATCGTAATACACTTTTCCTGTACAGAATACTAAAGACTTGATCGCTTTTTTATCTGTAACGTTTGGATCGTCTAATATTTCTTGAAATTGTCCGTTTGCTAATTCATCGGCAGTTGAAACCGCTTGTGGATGACGTAATAAACTTTTTGGTGAAAACACAATTAACGGTTTACGGAATTTTGTTTTCATTTGTCTTCTCATCAAGTGGAAGAAGTTGGCTGGAGTTGTAACGTCTGCGATGTACATATTGTGTTTCGCACACATTTGTAAATAACGTTCCATACGAGCAGAAGAGTGTTCCGCACCTTGGTTTTCATACCCGTGAGGCAATAAGAAAACCAATCCGTTTTGATTGTTCCACTTGTCTTCACCTGCAGAAATGTATTGGTCAATCATAATTTGCGCTCCGTTAGAGAAATCTCCAAACTGTGCTTCCCAAATCGTTAACGTATTTGGTGATGCTAAAGCGTAACCATATTCAAAACCAACTACACCATATTCTGAAAGGTGTGAATTGTATATATAAAAGTTTCCTTTTTTGTTTTTAACGTCGTTTAATAAAACAACTTCTTCTTCAGATTCTTCAACTTTAATAACAGCATGACGGTGAGAGAAAGTTCCTCTTTCCACATCTTGTCCAGAAATACGAACATCGTACCCTTCAGTAATTAAAGATCCATACGCTAATAATTCTCCCATTGCCCAATCTAATTGGTCTTTTTCGAAGAACATGTTTTTTCTATCACCAATTAATTTCGTGATTTTGCTAATGAATTTTTTATCTGATGGTAATTCTGTAATCGTTGAAGCAATATCAGTTAATTGTTGCTTGTCAAATTTTGTATCAAATTTAGAAAGCATTACGTCATCTGAAACTTTTTCGAAACCTGTCCATTCATTTTGCATAAACGGTGTAATAACCGTTAAGCTTTTCTTGCGAGATTCTTCTAAATTTTCATCTAGTTTAGCTTTATAAGCGTCTTCTAGAGTTTTTACATAAGTTCCGTCAATTACACCTTCGTTTTGTAACTTTTCAGCATAAAGGTCTCTTGAATTTTTATGTTTAGAAATCGCTTTGTATAATTTTGGTTGTGTGAAACGAGGTTCGTCACCTTCGTTATGACCATATTTTCTGTATCCTAATAAATCGATAAATACATCACCGCCAAATTCCATACGGTAATCTAAAGCAAATTTCATCGCGTGAACTACAGCTTCTGCATCATCTGCATTTACGTGTAAAACTGGCGATAAGGTTACTTTTGCGATATCTGTACAATACGTTGATGAACGTGCATCTAAATAGTTTGTTGTAAAACCAACTTGGTTATTAATTACTAAATGGATAGTTCCACCTGTTTTATAACCATCTAATTTTGCCATTTGGATAATTTCATACACAATACCTTGACCTGCAACAGCCGCATCACCGTGAACGGCAATTGGTAAAACTTTTGAAAAATCGTCAGCAAAATATCTATCTTGTTTTGCTCTTGTAATTCCTTCAATAACAGCACCAACCGTTTCTAAATGCGATGGGTTTGGCGCTAAGTTTAAATTGATTTTTTTCCCAGAATCGGTTACACGGTCTGAAGTTAAACCAAGGTGATATTTAACGTCACCATCAAAGTTCATGTCTTCATCATAATCTTTTCCGTCAAATTCTGAGAAAATATTTTGTGTGTTTTTTCCAAAAATGTTGGCTAAAACATTCAAACGACCACGGTGTGCCATTCCCATTACAAATTGTTCTACGCCTTTTTCTGCAGCAGCTTCAACTAAAGCGTCTAAAGCAGGAATTGCAGCTTCACAACCTTCTAATGAGAAACGTTTTTGACCTACATATTTAGTATGTAAGAAAGTCTCAAAAGAAACCGCTTCGTTTAATTTTTTTAATATATTTTTCTTTTCATCAGCTGAGAAATTCGGCTGGTTGTCGTTAACATCTAATCTGTTTTTAATCCAATCTTGTACTTTAGGCTCTCTGATGTACATAAATTCTACACCAATTGAAGAGCAATATACATTTTCTACATGCTTGATAATATCCGCCAAAGTACTTGGTTTCATATTTACCATTTTAGCGGCATCAAAAACTGTAGTTAAATCTGCTTGAGACAATCCGAAATTTTCTATAGCTAAAGAAGGAGCATAGACTCTTCTTTCTCTTACAGGATTTGTTTTGGTAAATAAATGTCCATTAGTTCTGTAGCCATCAATTAATTTAAGAACGTTAAATTCTTTTTGAAGTTGCTCAGAATTCCCGCCAGAAGCTGATCCGTTAGCCGTGTGTGCAATTTGCTCACCTGGATTAGAAAATTCATTCGCAAAATCAAAACCTTGAAAGAAACTTCTCCAACTTGGTTCTACACTATCCGGATTTTGTAAATATTGGTCGTATAAATCTGCAAAAAATGCAGTATGTGCTGCGTTTAAAAAGGAAAACCTATCCATAATTCTGTCTTAATGACGATTTGGTTAAAAAAATTTATGCAAAAGTATAAACTTTTATGCTAAAAGTTCAAAGAAATTTATACTTTTATGTTCATATTAACAAATAAGTAAAAATTCCCATGAAATTACACGCAAAGATACTAAAAACGTTTTTTTACACACTTGTTTTTTTGAATTCCGCATTACTATTTTCACAACAAGATAGTATTCCTAAAGCTAAACATGTTTTTTGGAAAAATGTCCAGTTTGGAGGAGGTTTAGGTCTTGCCGTAGGTAATGGTTTTACAAATGTATCTGTTTCCCCTACAGGATATTATAATTTTAATAAAACCTTTACTGTTGGAGTGGGTTTAACAGGAAGTTATGTGGCACAAGAACAGAATCCATCCAATTTTAATTCTATAGGTTATAAATCGACTATTTTTGGTGGAAGTTTAATTGGTTTAGTTCATCCAATTGAAGAAATTCAACTTTCAGCTGAATTAGAACAGTTAAAAGTAAACCGAAATTTTGACGACAATTTTTTAATTGATGACACTTTTTGGAACACTGCTTTCTTTTTAGGTGCAGGTTATAGAGCACAAAATTTGACAATAGGATTGAAGTACAACTTGTTACACAGAGATAATAATCACGTGTATTCTCAAGCTTGGGCGCCATTTATTAGAATTATGTTTTAGAAAAGTAATTATTTCTTAACATTGAAACCTTTTGTAAATGTCTAATTTTGCAAAAAAAATATATGCGAATTCATTTAGCTTTCTTACTGTTTTCTATTTCGGTTTTTTCACAAAACAATTTACAATCCGGACCAATGGTCGGTTATTGTGAAATGAAAGAAGCTATGATTTGGTTTCAAACCGAAAAACCTGCTTCAGTTTACGTGGAGTATTATTCGGTTGATAATTCCTCTCCAATTTTTCAAAGCGAAAAGTATCAATCTACTAAAGAAAATGCTTTTACTTGTCATGTAGTTTTAGATAAATTGCAACCTGGAAAAAAATATAATTATTCTATTTTTATTGATAAAAAGAAAATAGTTTTACCTTATGAAACGTCTTTTTCCTCCAAAAAATTATGGCAATGGCGAGAAAATGCTCCCGATTTTACAATTGCTTTAGGGAGTTGTTCTTATGTAAGCGAAGGGGCTTTAGATAGACCCGGAAAACCTTATGGTTCTAATTACTCCATTTTTGAAAGTATTGCTCAAAAAAATCCCGATATTATGCTTTGGGGTGGCGATAATATTTATTTGCGTGAAGCAGATTGGGACAGTCAAACTGGAATTTATCACAGATATTCACATTCCAGAAAAATAAAAGAAATGCAACCACTTTTAGCTAAAACTCAAAATTTTGCCATTTGGGATGATCATGATTTTGGACCAAATGATAGTGATAGAGGGTATTACAATAAATATGTAACGCAACAAGCCTTTAAAGATTTTTGGGCAAACAAATTTTATGGAACAAATTCCAATCAGAAAGAAGGTGTTTTTTCTTGTTTTAATTGGGGCGATGCGGAAGTTTTTCTGTTAGATAATCGTTTTTTTAAATCGCCAAACGATAGAATTACTGGAGACAAAGTGCTTCTTGGATCAGAACAAATGCAATGGTTAATTGATGCTTTAGTTTCTTCAAGAGCGAGTTTTAAAATTATTGTAGTTGGAGGTCAGGTTTTAAATACCGAAGCTGTTTTTGAAAATTACGAAAATTACAAAACCGAAAAAGAACAATTATTAAACGAAATTACCGCAAATAAAATAAAAGGCGTGACGTTTATTTCTGGCGACAGACATTTCACAGAATTATCTATGTTAAAACGCAGCAATTCTTATTCTTTATATGATTGGACCGTTTCACCACTAACTTCCGGACACGGAAATATTGAAAAAGTAGCTAAAGAAGAAAATAAAAACAGAGTGGAAGGCAGTTTGTTTGCACAACACGTTTTTGGCACCTTGTCTTTTTCAGGTGAAAAAGAAATGCGTCAAATGAAATTGACTTTGTTTGATAAAGATGGAAAAGAATTGTGGAATAAAGTAATTTTAAAGAAAGAGTTGGAGTAATTTAATACTTATTTCTAAACCAAACTTTTTGCCATTCGCGTTTTAAAATTAAAAAAGAAACATCTTCTGATAATTTAAAAACATCTGAACCGTCAAGTTTTTTAATTTGTTCTTCTGAAACATCAATGATGTAAAGTAAGTTTAAGTATTCAGCAAATTTGTGGTTGATTAATTTTAGAATTTTCTCTTGAACTAAAAGCTTTAATTCAAACGGAAAAATATCCAAAGGAATATCTATATTTTCATTCGCTAAAGCAAAATCTTTGTTGGTTTGCTCTATTAATTTAAAATACAAATGTTGTTCTTCGGCTTCGTTTATTAAAGCGTCAATTGTTGCAGGTGGTAAGTAACTCATTTTGTTAAATTGAAAATTGACACATCGAAAATTGGCACATTAATTACACTTTTCTGTTCATTAATTTATCACCAAACAATCTTAAAATCATTTTTTTATCTTCCGATAAATGCATTTTTTCTAACGTTTCAAAAGCTTTTTCTGTATAATTTGAAATGGCATCTTGTGTGGCTTGACTCGCGCCAGAAGCATTGAAAACCGCTTTAACCGATTCGATTTTGTCTGTATTGTCTTGTGGTTGAATCGAAAATAAATGTAATAACTGCTGTTGGTTCGCTTCGTTAGAAAATTCCATGGCTTTTAAATACAAATAGGTTTTTTTGTTTTCAATAATATCACCGCCGACTTGTTTTCCAAACGTTTCTGGGTTTCCGAAGGCATCTAAATAATCGTCTTGTAATTGGAAAGCAATTCCTAAATTCAACCCGAAATTGTAAATTAAATCCGCATTTTCTTCTGAAGTTTCGGCTACAATTGCGCCCATTTTCATCGCTGCTCCTAATAAAACAGCCGTTTTGTATTCAATCATTTTTAAATATTCCGGAATGGTTACATCATCACGGGTTTCAAAATCCACGTCATATTGTTGCCCTTCGCAAACTTCTAAAGCGGTTTTGCTAAATAATTTCGCTAAAGCTTGAAATATTTTCGGTTCGTAATTTTCGAAATATTGATACGCTAAAATTAACATCGCATCGCCAGATAAAATCCCAGTATTTAGATTCCATTTTTCATGAACGGTTTCATTTCCTCTTCGCAAAGGCGCATCATCCATAATGTCATCATGCACTAACGAAAAATTATGAAACATCTCAACAGCTTTTGCTGCAGAAATTGCCTTTTTATGATCACCATCAAAAATATCAGCGGCCATTAACGTTAAAACTGGTCGGATTCTTTTTCCACCAAGTGACAAAATATAATCTATCGGCTCGTATAAATTTTTTGGTTGTTTGTTAATATGTAAGTTAGAAAACTCTTCTGTAATAACATTCTGGTAATCTGATAATGAAAGCATACTTGTAATTTTTGGTAAATTTAAACTAATAATTGCAAAAAAGCTCACTTATTCAAATGTTAAATTTATGTGAAAATCAAGGAAACTATTTTAGTGTTAAAAGTTTCCTTCATACATTTGCCCAATAAAATTTAACATCTTACAAAATGACGAATACAAAATGGAACCTAAATGTAAATCAATCTGATTTCATGGTTAGAGCAAAAAATTCAATTATTGCCTATTTGGACAGTTCATTTAATCAACTTTCAAGTTCTATTGATATTGAGAACAATCAACTGACGAATGCGAATTTGGAATTTGTTTTAGATGTGAATAAGAAGGAAGGTAAATTGGAACATATAGATAGCAATTTAAAATTAAGAGATTATATGAACCTACAAGAATATCCTTTGGTTGAGTTCAAATCCATTTCTTACGAAAAAATAAATGAGAATATCAATTTCGTAAAAGGCTATTTAACGATAAATAATATTACAAAGGTTGTAGAGTTAGATGCGAAAATTGTGGAACTAGAAAACACAAACAATTCTTCAAAAGTTTTAGTAGAGATAATTGGAGAAATCAACCGTCATGATTTTGGCTTGTTTTCCAATTCTAATTTACAAAATAATGGTTTATTGGTTGGTTATAATTTAAACTTAACGGCCAATTTAGAATTCACTACCAACACTTTAAATTAAATGTTAAATTTATGTGAAGATTAAGGAAACTATTTTAGTATCAAAAGTTTCCGTAATATCTTTGCAATCTAAAACAAGAAGCATAAAAAGAATCTATTACAAAATACCCTAATAAAAATGAAAGATAAAATCATCAAAAAAGCGACAGATATGTTTTTGAAATTAGGTTTCAAAAGTGTAACTATGGATGACATTGCTGGTGAAATGTGTATTTCTAAAAAAACCATTTACAAATATTTTTGCAACAAAGAAGTTTTAATTGAAGAAGGAACATCTGCAATGCATAATGAAGTTTATAAAATTATTGATGAAATTGTAGCCAAAGACTATAACGCCATTGAAGAAAATTTTGAGATTAGAAAAATGTTCAAAGAGATGTTTAAATCGGTAAACGATTCTCCAATTTATCAATTAAAAAAGCATTATCCAGAAATTTATTCTAAAATGATGGCAAACAAACTGGACGATTGTAACGTTATGTTCAGACAGAATATCGTTAAAGGAATTTCTCAAGGTTTGTATAGAGAAAATTTAGACGTTGAAAAATATATTAGATTTTATTACATGTTAATATTTACGATTAACGAAACCATTGCTTCAGAAAAGGAAGCATTAGAATTAGAGTTAGATGCCTTAGAGTATCATACCAGAGCTATGGCAACTTTAGCTGGAATTATAGAATTAGAAAAACAATTACAATTAAATAATAATTAATATAACAATAGAATGAGAAATAAAATTATCATTTCATTATTGTTTTTGGTTTCTTATGCGAATGCACAAGAAGTAAAAACTTTAAATTTGAAAGAGGTTTTGCAATATGCTTTAGAGAATAAAGCTGAAGCAAAAAAAGCAAAATTGCAAGTTGAAAATAGCGAATATAAAATACAAGAAGTTCGTTCAAGAGCCTTGCCGCAAATTTCAGCTAATGGAAGTTTAAATTACAACCCAATTCTACAAACAACAGTTATTGATGGGGATAATTTTGGCGCACCAGGAACTACTATTCAAGCCGCTTTTGGACAAAAATGGAATTCTGGCGCTGGTGTTTCTTTATCACAAGCGTTGTTCGATCAATCTGTTTTTACAGGTTTAAAAGCCGCGAAATCAACTAGAGAATTTTATCAAATTAATGAGCAATTAACGGAAGAACAAGTGATTGAACGTGTGGCAAATGCTTATTATCAAGTGTATGTGCAACAACAAAGACTTATAGTTGTAGAAAATAATTTAAAAAACACTAACAAAGTTAAAACGATAATCAAAGGTCAATTTGATAATGGTTTGGCTAAAAAAATCGATTTAGATAGAATTAGTGTTCGTGTAAATAATATTAATTCTATGCGTCAACAAATTTTAAATGCCATTACATTACAAGAAAACGCGTTGAAGTTTTATATCGGAATGCCAATGGAAAATAAAATTATCATTCCAAAAACAGCATTTGAAGTGACACCACAAGATTTAATGTCTAGCGCAGATGTCACTAACAGAACCGAATATTTGTTGCTAAAAAAACAAGAACAATTATTAATGTTACAGAAAAAATCTTTTCAAGCAAGTTATTATCCAACACTTTCATTAAGCGGAAGTTATAATTATATCGGTCAAGGTCCAGAAGTGCCATATTTTGCAAAACCAACAGATGGAGTGTATTGGTCTGATTATGCTACTGTAGGATTGAATTTAAGAGTGCCCATTTTTTCTGGATTCGGAACAAGAGCTAGAGTAAGACAAGCTGATAATTCTTTAAAAAGTATTCAAGTTGATATTGATGATACAAAATTAGCGTTAAACTTAGCTTTTGAAAATTCTAAAAAACAAATTGAAAATAGTTTAATAACAATTGCCAATCAGAAAGAAAATGCACAATTGGCACAAGATGTTTTAAACAATACCAATAACAATTACGCACAAGGTTTAGCTTCTTTAACGGATTTATTAGATGCAGAAAACGCATTGGTGGAAGCGCAAAACAATTATACATCAGCTATTTTAGAGTATAAACTTGCTGAAATTCAATTAATTAAATCAAAAGGAGAACTAAAAACATTAATCAAATAATTAAGAACCATGAAAAAAAATATTATAACCGTATTAGTTGTTTTAGGAGCTGTAGCAGTAATAGCTTTTATTTTAAATAATAATAAAAAGGAAAACGCAGCTAAAGTCGCAGTTGTTGCTGAAACAAACGCATCAGTTTCTGTAAAAGTGGAAACAGTAAAAACGGAAGAAGTGTCTTTAGATTTTAGTTCTAATGGTACTTTTAAACCTATTCAAGAATTAATCGTTTGTGCAGAAAAATCTGGAAAAGTAGTAAGCGTTTTAGTTAAAGAAGGAGAAAGAGTAAGTGTTGGGCAAACTTTAGCAATTGTTAGAAGTGATGTTATTAATGTAGAAGCACAAACTGCAGAATCTGCTTACCAAAATGCTTTAGCTGATTATAACAGATTTGATAATGCGTATAAAACAGGTGGCGTTACCAAACAACAAGTTGACCAAGCCAGATTAGGTATGGTAAATGCTAAAGCTAGATTAACTCAAGCTAGAATTAGCGTTGGAGATACACGATTAAAAGCACCAATTAGTGGTGTAATTAACAAAAGAATGATTGAACCAGGTTCAATTTTAGCAGGAATGCCTCCAAGTCAAATGTTTGAAATTGTAAATGTTTCTAAATTAAAATTAAAAGTTACAGCTAATGAAGGTCAGGTTGCAGGTTTAAAATTAGGAAACGTTATCAACGTAACTTCAAATGTTTATCCTGGAAAAATATTTTCTGGAAAAATTATTTTCGTAGCTCCAAAAGCGGATGCAACTTTAAATTTCCCAGTTGAAATTGAAATTTCAAATAATGCTTCAAATGATTTAAAAGCAGGAATGTACGGAACGGCTCAATTCGCATCTAATCAACAAAAACAAAACTTAATGGTTGTTCCTAGAAATGCTTTCGTTGGAAGTGTTAGTAGTAACCAAATTTTTGTAAATGAAAACGGAGTGGCTGTTCTTAAAAATGTAACTGCGGGTAGAATTATAGGTGATAAGGTTGAAATTGTTAAAGGACTTAATAATGGCGATCAAGTAGTGGTTACCGGACAACTTAACATTGTTGACGGAACAAAATTAGAGATTATTAAATAAGGTTTTTTATTAAATCTTTAAAGATACATATATGAAATTAGCAGAAATATCAATAAAACGCCCTTCGTTAGTAATTGTATTGTTTACAATTCTAACTTTAGGAGGACTGTTCAGTTACAATCAATTAGGCTATGAGTTAATTCCTAAATTTGATATGAATGTAATTACGGTTTCTACAGTTTATCCAGGAGCATCTCCAAGTGAAGTAGAAAATACCGTAACTAAAAAAGTAGAAGATGCCATTGCGTCTTTAGAAAATATTAAAAAAATTGATTCGAAATCATACGAAAGTCTTTCTGTAGTTTCTATCACATTAACTTCTAATGCGAATGTTGATGTTTCTATGAATGATGCACAACGAAAAATTAATGCCATTATTAGTAATTTACCTGATGATGCCAAAACACCAGGATTAAATAAGTTTTCATTAAGCGATATGCCAATTATTACGCTTGGTGCTTATGGAAAAATGGATGAAGCTGAATTTTATGATTTAATTGATAAAAAGGTTACTCCAGTTTTATCTCGTGTACAAGGTGTCGCTCAAGTAAATATTATTGGTGGTCAAGAACGTGAAATTCAAGTAAATTTAGATGCAACTAAAATGCAAGGTTATGGTTTATCTGTGCCTCAAGTACAACAAACTATTTTAGCATCTAATTTAGATTTCCCTACAGGAAACATTCAAACGCGTGATAAAAAGATTCTAATTCGTTTAGCAGGAAAATATAAATCGGTGGATGAATTAAGAAACTTAGTGGTTTCTTCAAATAACGGAATTCAAGTTCGTTTACAAGATATTGCCGATGTTCAAGATACACAAAAAATTGCAGAAAAAATCGCACGTGTAAATCAAAAAAGTGCTATTGTATTACAAATTATCAAACAATCTGATGCCAATGCAGTTGCGGTAAGTGAATCTGTTGCCGCTACAATTAAAAAATTAGAAAGCGATTATAAAGTCAATAGTTTAAAATTAGAAACAGCTAAAGATAGTACGGTTTTTACGCTTGAAGCGGCCGACTCAGTAATTCACGATTTATTAATCGCGGTATTTTTAGTAGCCATAGTCATGTTGTTTTTCTTACATAGTATTCGAAACTCATTAATTGTAATGGTATCGATTCCGGCTTCATTAATTGCCACTTTTATTGGAATTTATTTTTTAGGATATACACTTAACTTAATGAGTTTATTAGGGCTTTCGTTAGTTGTTGGTATTCTGGTGGATGATGCGATTGTAGTATTAGAAAATATTTACAGACACATGGAAATGGGTAAAAACCGTGTTCGTGCAGCCTATGATGGAACTGCTGAAATCGGTGGAACGGTAACTTCAATTACTTTAGTTATTGTGGTAGTATTTTTACCAATTGCGATGAGTTCTGGATTAGTATCTAACATCATTACGCAGTTTTGTATGACGGTAGTAATTTCTACCTTATTATCACTTTTAACCTCATTTACAATTATTCCATGGTTGTCTTCTCGTTTCGGAAAATTAGAACATATTGAAGGTAAAAACTTATTCGGAAAAACAATTTTGGCCTTCGAAAATTTATTAACTCGTTTTACAAATTGGGTTACTGGAATATTAGTTTGGTGTTTAGATCATTATATTAAAACAATTATAGTAGTTTTAGTATTGTTCTTTACTTCAACTGTCGGATTAATGGGCGGTGGATTTATTGGTGGTGAGTTTTTCGCATCATCAGATAGTGGTGAGTTTTTAGTTCAAATTGAAATGCCAAAAGATGCTTCATTAGAACAAACGAACTTCATGACACAAAAAGCAGAAGCTTATTTGAAAAAACAAGAATATGTTCATAGTCAAATTACTACAGTTGGTCAAACTTCTGAAGGAATGGGAGCTTCACAAGCTACAGCATACAAAGCGGAGATTAACATTAAAATGATTGATCAAAAAGATCGTACAGATGATGCTTCTGTTTATGCTGCAAAAATAAAACGTCAATTAGAAAAAGTTTTAATTGGTGCCAAAGTAAAAACAGTTCCTGTTGGTATTATGGGAACAGCTGAAAATGCGAAGTTAGGATTAGTTGTTACTGGTCCAGATGTAGCAAGTGCTATGAAATTTGCGAAATTAGCTGAAGCAGAATTAAGAAAAATTCCTGGAACTACGGAAATTAAATTAACCGTTGAAGATGGAAATCCAGAAGTAAATGTTCAAGTAGATCGTGATAAAATGGCTGCTTTAGGATTGTCATTACAAACAGTTGGTATGACTATGCAAACGGCTTACAGTGGAAATAAAGATGGACAATACCGTGCTGGAGAATATGAGTACGATATTAATATCAAATACAATGCTTTTGATAGAAAAAATATTGATGATGTAAGTAATCTGATCTTTATTAATAGTGCAGGTCAACAAATTAAATTGGCTCAATTTGCCACCATTACGGAAGGTTCAGGACCAAGTCAGTTAGAGCGTAGAGATAAATCGGCTTCGGTTACGGTTCAAGGTCAAAATGTGGGTGTGCCTACAGGAACCATCGTAACACAATGGCAAGAAAGAATTGATACTTTAGAGAAACCAATTGGTGTAAACTATATTTGGGGAGGTGATCAAGAAAATCAATCGGAAGGTTTTGGAACATTAGGTATTGCATTATTAGCCGCTATTATATTAGTATATTTAGTAATGGTTGGTTTATACGATAGTTTTGTGCATCCATTTGTAGTATTATTTGCGATTCCACTTTCATTTATTGGTGCGATGTTAGCCTTAGCATTAACGAATAAAACATTAAATATTTTTACCATCTTGGGTATTATTATGTTGATTGGTTTGGTATGTAAAAATGCCATCATGCTTGTCGATTATACCAACCAAAGAAGAAAAGCAGGTGAATCAATAAGAACTGCATTAATTCAAGCGAATCACGCTCGTTTACGTCCAATTTTGATGACCACAATTGCCATGGTATTTGGTATGTTCCCAATTGCATTAGCAAGTGGAGCTGGAGCAGAATGGAAAAACGGATTAGCTTGGGTAATTATTGGAGGATTAATAAGTTCGTTATTCTTAACCCTTGTTATTGTTCCTGTAATTTATGAAATCATGGAGAAAATTATAGCTAAATTCTCTAAAGGAGAAAAAACAGATTACGAAGCAGAAATGGTTGCGGATTACGTGCATAAAGAATTGAGTGAAGACGGTTTTAACCCGAAACACGAAATGTAATCGAAACTATAAGTTTTAGTTTAATTTATTTGTAATTAAGAGGTTGTAGTAATGCAGCCTCTTTTTTTTTGTTACGCAGAGATTCACAAAGTTTTTGCGCAAAGAAACACTAAATTTATATACCTTATATTGCAACAAAACCTTAGCGAAACTCTGTGACTTCTCTGTGAAACTCTGTGTTATAAACCAAAAAAAAATCCGAAAACAAACTGCCTTCGGATTTCTTACAACTATTTTAAATAGAAATTATTTTTTCAATAAATCTCTAATTTGTGTCAATAATTCTTCTTGAGATGGTCCAGCTGGAGCAGCAGCTTCTTCTGGTTTTTTCATTTTGTTAACCGATTTTACCAATAAAAAGATAACAAATGCGATTACTAAAAAGGCAATAACAGCTGCTAAAAATTTCCCATATAAAATTCCGCCGTCTGTTTTTAAACCAGCTAAATCTTCAACTTGAGCTGCTTTTAATGCTGGATTTAATATCGCTGGCGTAATTACATCATCAACAAGTGATTTTACAATTCCACCAAAAGCACCACCGATAATGACTCCGACTGCTAAGTCCATTACATTACCTTTTGCAATAAAGTCTTTAAATTCTGAAACCATTCCCATACTCTTAATTTTTTAGTTAATTTTAGTTTTGTTTATCACGAAGTTAAAAAAAAATTAACATAATTTTTAATTTTTATAAAAAATTCTTTTAACGCGTTGTGAAATGCTAGTTAATATTTCATAAGGAATAGTATTACAAACTCTAGCAATTTCAGTTACATGTGGATTTTCTCCAAAAATAATAACTTCATCTCTTTCGTTACAATTTATGTTTGTGACATCCACCATTAGCATGTCCATACACACATTACCTAAAATAGATGCTTCTTGATTATTGATCGAAACAAATCCTTTTTCATTTCCCCAAGCGCGTCTAATTCCGTCCGCATATCCAATTGGAATTGTCGCCACTCGCATTTCTTTTTTTACCATGAATTTTCGACTGTAACCTATGCTTTCATTTGGTTCAACAGTTCGTATTTGCGATATAATACTTTTTAAAGTACTTACATTTTCTAATAAATTTTGTTCGTCTTCAGAATTCCCAACACCATAAATTCCAATTCCTAATCGAACCATTTCAAATTGATATTCAGAATAATTAAAAATTCCAGAAGTATTTAAAATATGACGAATCGGTTGAATGTTTAATGTGGTTGCAATTTGTTTAGAAATCGTTTCAAATAATTGAATTTGTTGTAACGTAAAATCTCTAAAATCAAAATTATCTGTTGCAGCTAAGTGAGAAAAAATACTCGTGACTTTCACAAAATTATTATGTTGCAATAAAGTAATTAATTCCGAAATGTCTTCTTCTTCAAATCCCAAACGATGCATTCCGGTATCAATTTTTAAATGAATTGGATACGCGTTGCTGTTTTTTTCTTTAGCTAATTCTATAAAGGAAGTCAAACCAGAAATATTGTACATTTCAGGTTCCAAATTATAAGCAATCATGGCTTTATAACTACTAATTTCTGGATTTAGGACCATAATTGGCGTAGTAATTCCAGCTTTTCGAAGCGCTATTCCTTCATCGGCGAAAGCCACACCTAAATAATCTACTTTTAAATGTGCGAGTTGTTTCGCAATTTCATAACCACCATTTCCATACCCAAAAGCTTTCACCATCACCATAATTTTGGTCGAATTTTCAAGTTTTTGTTTGTAAAAATTATAGTTTGAAGTCAGTGCGTCTAAATTAATTTCTAAAACCGTTTCGTGGACTTTTTCTTCTAATAAAACAACAATTTCATCAAAATTAAAACTACGTGCACCTTTAATTAAAATGGTTTCATTGTTAAACGAATCGGTATTAAATTGTTGTAAAAAAGCATTCGTATTTGCAAATGAAATCACGTGAGGGATGTCTTGGAAATAAGTTCCAATCACTTCACCAATGGTTATAATTTGAGTTATGTTATTTTGTTGTAACAACTTGATAACGTTACTGTAAAGTTCTTTTACATTCAAGCCACTCTGAAAAATATCGGATAAAATAATCGTCTTTTTCTGGTGCAGTTTTTGTTGTTCTAAAAAGTCTAACGCAATTTTTAAGGATTGATAATCGCTTGAAAAACTATCGTCAATTAGCAAACAATTGTTAATTCCTTTTTTAGCTTGTAAGCGAATTTCTATATTATATAATTTCGAAGTTCTTTCAATAATCGTCGAAATATCCGTTTTTAAATACAATAATGTCGAAACACAAGTCAATGCATTTTCAATAGAAATGTCATCAGTAAATGGAAGCGAAACTTTAAAGGTTTGTGCTTCAAACTGTATTTCTAATGTTGTTTTTAAGTTGTTTTTGACTTTATCAAGCACAAAAACATTCGCTTTCGGATCTTCAAAACTCCATGTAAAAGTTGGAGTTGTGATATGTTTCTCTATCCAATCGTTTTTTTCTAAAATTACGATTTCAGAATTTTTAAACAATTGGCATTTTTCTATGATTTTTTCTTCAACAGTAGTAAAACCTTCTTGATGCGCGTTACCTAAATGTGTGAAAATTCCAATATTAGGTTGGATGATTTCCGCTAATTTTTCCATTTCGCCTTTTAAAGAAATTCCAGCTTCGAAAATACCTAAGGTGTGATTTTCATTAATTCCAAAAATCGATAAAGGCACGCCGACTTGCGAATTAAAACTTTTCGGACTTCGAACCACAGAAAAATCCGGACTCAATAAAAAGTTCAGCCATTCTTTTACGATGGTTTTTCCGTTGCTTCCAGTAATTCCAATCGTTTCAATTTGAAATTGGTTTTTATAGGCTTTCGCTAAATTTTGTAAGGCATCTGTAGTATTTTCAACTACGAAAAAATGGGCTTTTCCATCTACATTTTCAGGAATATATTCCACCACAAAGTGTTGTACGCCTTTTTCAATTAAACTTTCAATATAAATGTGAGCATCGTTGTTTTGTCCTTTCAAACAAAAAAACAAAGTTAAATTTCCGTTTTGTAAACTTCTACTATCAATAGAAATATGATCAAATTCAATAGCTGAATTAGAAAAATTTAAATGGGCTGAAGTTAATATTGCTGAAGTTATTTTCATCTGAATTATTTTGATTGCTGTATTTTTTCTGGGTTTTGTCTACAATCAAAAATATCTATTATTCGAATAGTATTATTCTTTTCGTCAAATGTGTAAATTATTTTGTAATTACCTTTGACCAAATATCTGTATTTTTCAGGTTTAGAAATTAGTAATTCTTCTTTTTGTCCTAAATCTGTATGAAATTTTAATTTTGTAACTTCTTTTGAGATTTCTGAAGTTATTTTTTTTGCAGTTTGAAGTGACACTTTGGTTTTGTAATATTTAAAAATGAATTTTAATTGAGAATTAGCAAATTCAGACCAGATTATCACTATTCCCATGTTTCAATTTCTTTTATTAAATCGTCATGGTTTATTGTTCTCCCATTTTTAAAATCGTCAAGAGATTTATCAATACGTTTGTTAAATTCCTCAATTGTAAAAGGTTTGAAATCGTTTTCAACTGTCTTTTTTTCTTTGTTAATTAGTTTTTCCAATTTAACAATAAAACTTTCATTCTGTATAGACAGAAATTCTTGAATTAGCGATAATTTTCTTGCTTCAATATTCATAACCAATTTTTAATCAAATTTATAAAAATACTTTGATTTTTACAATATATTATTTACTCTTCTTTTTCTTCACGCATTGCTTTGTAATAGGCGGCTCTGCTCAAAGGTTCGTATTCTTCCGTTTCACCAAGCATGACTAATTTTTCATCAGCCGATTTTCTAAAACTATAATGGGCTAAATTTCCTGTTCGGGTACAAACGGCGTGAACTTTAGTAACGTATTCGGCAGTTGCCATAAGTGCTGGCATAGGTCCAAACGGATTACCTTTAAAATCCATATCTAAACCGGCAACAATTACTCGGATTCCGTTATTCGCTAATTCATTGCAAACATTTACAATTTCATCATCAAAAAATTGGGCTTCATCAATACCAACCACATCGCAACCTTGTGCTAAAATTCTAATGTTTTCAGAAGCAGGAACTGGAGTAGAACGAATTTCATTTTTATTGTGCGAAACCACCATTTCATCATCGTATCGCGTATCAATCGCAGGTTTAAAAATCTCCACTTTTTGTTTGGCAAATTGGGCACGTTTTAGTCGGCGAATCAACTCTTCGGTTTTACCCGAAAACATCGAACCGCAAATAACTTCTATCCAACCAAACTGTTCTTCCTGATTTACCGTATTTTCTAAAAACATTTTCTTTTTTTGATCAAAATTAATTAACTATCAGTGAAGGGTAATAAAAATACAGATTCCACAGATTAACTCAGATGAAACGTATAATTTGTGCAAATTTGTGAATTATAATCATTGAATACTAATAACAAATAAACAAACCATGAAATAAAATCTGTGTTGAAAAAAATCAATTAAAAATAATTGTTACAACAACAGAAACACGTTTTTTCTTTTACCTTTGTAATGATAACAAAAATATAAAAATCACCGCTATAAACGTTCAACACAAACAAAAAGTTATGAAGAAAAAAATTGAAGGCGAATTAATTAGCATAGCGCACCGATTATTAAAGCTAAAAAACCATACAGAAACTGTTCAATTACATGAAGAAGTTAAAAAATTGTATGAACAATTAACGTTATTGAAATTTTACGAAGCCAATACAGCTATAGTAAATGAAGAGTTTTCTGAATCTGTTTTTGAAGAGAAAGTAGCTAAAATTGTGGTGGGAACTATTGAAGTGGAAGATGAGGAAGAAGAAATGATGGAAATGGCTTCTAAAGAACATATTGCTCAAATTGAAGAAGAACTTTTTGAGAACAACGACATTTCTCATGAAACATTTCCTGGTAATGGAGAGAATGAAATAGAAATGGCTTCTAAAGAACATATTGCACAAATTACAGAAGAACTTTTCGAGAAAAATGACATATCTCATGAAGAGTTTCCTGCAAAAGAAGTTAAAGAAGAAGCAGTTGTTGAAGCAGTAGTAGAGGTTAAAGAAGAAAAGAAAGAAATTACTTCAAATCCTGAAATTATTGGAACGAAAGTTTCGAAACAAATTTCAATGGATGATATTTTGGTGCACGATTATCAAGCTACGATGTTCGTAAAAAAAGACGAACCTATTATTGAAGAATTAATAAAAGAACCTGTTTTTGAAGCGGTTCAACCAGAAGAAATTTCTGGAGAAGTAAAAGAAGAATTAGATAAGTCTGATGCAGTAGAAGTAGTTGTAAAAGAAGAACTTGTTGTTAAAGAAGAAATCAAAACAGAACCAATTCCAACAGGAAAGGCAATTGTTTTAGGTTTAAACGATAAAATTGCTTTTGAGAAAAACTTATTTGCCGGAAATGGTGACGATTTACAACGCGTTTTATCACAATTAAACACCTTCACCAATTGGGACGAAGCAAAATCTTTCGTCTTAGATTTCGTAAAACCAGATTATAACAATTGGGATAATAAAGAAGAATTTGAAGTTCGATTTTTAGAAATTGTTGAAAATAAATTTAAATAAATGAACACAGATTCCACAGATTCACACAAAATAATCAGTGAAAATTTGTGTAATCTGTGTTTTAAATTTTCGACAAAGTCGATAGTAATTCGATTGATAATAAAGATTAAAAAAATTCGTTAATTCGAGAATTCGTGGCAAATAATAACATTTTCCGTTAAGCACTTTTATGAGCAAATTATATATAGTTCCCACACCAATTGGTAATTTAGAAGACATGACTTTTCGTGCCATTCGCGTACTAAAAGAAGCCGATTTAATTTTAGCCGAAGACACACGCACAAGCGGAAAATTACTAAAGCATTTTGAAATTTCTACGCACATGCACAGTCATCACATGCATAACGAACACAAAACCGTAGAAAATTTAATTGCCCGTTTAAAAGGCGGTGAAACTATTGCGCTTATTTCCGATGCCGGAACGCCAGCCATTTCTGATCCTGGGTTTTTATTAACACGCGCTTGTGTGGAAAATAATATTCAAGTAGATTGTTTGCCAGGTGCGACAGCTTTTGTACCCGCTTTGGTAAATAGCGGCTTACCCAACGATAAATTTATTTTCGAAGGCTTTTTACCTGATAAAAAAGGAAGACAAACGCGTTATTTGGCTCTAGCCGAAGAAACACGAACCATGATTTTATACGTTTCTCCACATAAGTTAGTTAAAACCTTAGCGGAATTTATCCAATATTTTGGCGCAGACAGACAAGTTTCTGTTTCCAGAGAAATTTCAAAATTACATGAAGAAACCATTCGTGGAACGGCTGAAGAAGTCCTAAAACATTTTGAAGCGAAACCACCAAAAGGAGAAATTGTAGTGGTTTTGGCCGGGAAAATTTCAGAAAAAGAAAAAAAATCAAAAGATGAATAGTTTGAAAAATCTTTTAGTTAAAATAAAGAATAACCAATTCGTTTCTTTCCCAGAAACCATCGCTCACATCGATGAAAACTATACGTTTACACCAACGACTTTCAAAAACGGGAATCAAATTAATACCGCTGGTGAAAACAATGGTTCGTGTAAAATTTTTGCTTTTGCACAATTGCACCAATTAACCAAAGAAGAAACATTGTCTTTATTCGGTGATTTCTATCAAGATGTATTAAACACACCAAACGCCACAGACCATCAAAACATTAGAAATTTTATGATTTTTGGTTGGGAAGGCATTCAATTTGAAGTTGAGGTATTAAGAGCCAAGTAAAAAGTAAAAAGAGCCAAGTAAAAAGTAAAAAGTGAAAAGGCAAAAGGGATAAGTTAAAGATCCTTGCGACCCTTGCGCAATCTTTGCGACCTTTGCGGTTAAATAAAATTTCAATATATTTACAAATCAATACTATTCGCCAAAAATCATAAATCGTAACTCATAAATCCAAAATCACTATGCGTTGGACCATCAAATCAAAGCCAGAAAAAGAAAAAGTACAAGCCTTACAAAATGCCCTTCAAGTTGATGAAACTGTCGCTACTTTATTAGTTCAAAGAGGAATTGAAACCTATGAACAAGCCAAAACATTTTTCCGACCTACATTAAACGATTTACACAATCCGTATCTGATGAAAGATATGGATAAAGCTGTAATTCGTATCGAAAAAGCCATTGCCAATAACGAAAACATTCTAGTTTTTGGCGATTACGATGTCGATGGAACTACAGCCGTTTCTTTAGTTTCTAGTTATTTGCGAAGTTATTATCCAAATGTTGCCACGTATATTCCAGACCGATATAATGAAGGTTACGGAATTTCCTATGTCGGAATTGATTATGCAGAAGACAACGATGTAAGTTTAATTATCGCACTCGATTGCGGAATTAAATCTATCGACCACGTCAATTATGCGAAAGCCAAAAACATCGATTTTATCATTTGCGACCATCACCGACCTGGCGATTCTTTACCAGATGCAATTGCGGTTTTAGATCCAAAACGTGCCGATTGTTCTTATCCTTATGACGAATTATGCGGTTGCGGAGTAGGTTTTAAATTGATTCAAGCTTTAGCCGGAAACAGAAACCAAACCATTGAAGATTTACTTCCGTATTTAGATTTAGTCGCCACTGCCATTGCTGCAGATATTGTACCAATGACTGGAGAAAATCGTGTGCTAGCCAAATTTGGTTTGGAAGTGATAAACACCAATCCACGACCAGGAATTAAAGCGCTAATTCAAAATGTAAAAAAGAAAGTATTAACGATTACCGATGTGGTTTTTATCGTCGCACCAAGAATAAACGCTGCGGGAAGAGTCAAACACGGAAATGAAGCCGTAGCACTTTTGACCGAATATAACTTAGAACAAGCCGAACAATTTGCTTCTGAAATTGAAGGGTATAATTCGGATCGAAAAGATTTAGACAAGCAAATTACCAAAGAAGCCTTACTTCAAATTGAAGAAAATAATGAAATAGACCGCTTTTCAACAGTCGTGTATCAAGAAAGTTGGCACAAAGGCGTGATCGGAATTGTAGCTTCTCGATTAGTAGAAAATTACTATCGTCCAACGATCGTTTTTACAAAAAGCGGCGATAAACTGGCAGCTTCTGCACGTTCGGTTAAAGATTTTGATGTGTATAATGCCTTAGAAGCTTGCGCGGAACATTTAGAGCAATTTGGCGGACATATGTATGCGGCAGGAATGACATTAAAAGAAGAAAATTACCAGAAATTTAAAGATGCATTTGAAACGGAAGTCAAAAACACCATTCACCCCGATTTATTAATTCCAGAAATTGCAGTAGATTTTGAATTGGATTTTTCAGATATAAATGAAAAATTCATGCGGATTCTAAAACAATTCGAACCGTTCGGACCTGAAAATATGACACCCGTTTTTATGTCGAAAAATGTAGTCGATTCCGGTTATGCAAAAACCTTAGGAAATGAGGCAGAACTTTTAAAAGTCTTCGTAAAACAAAACCATTCACCAAATTTCAATGCCATTGGTTTCGGATTAGGAAAGAAAATCGACATCGTAAAAAATAAAAATCCGTTCGACGCCGTTTATGTAGTAGAAGAAAACGAATGGAACGGAAACGTAAGTTTGCAATTACAATTACGAGATATAAGAGCCAAGTAAAAAGTAAAAAGAATCCCGTAAAATAAGCGTTAAATAATAAAATCTTTGCGACCTTTGCCAAAATCTTCGCGCCTTTGTGGTTAAAAAACATGACAAAAAAAGATCCCTTCTCGTCCTTAAGAATTCCCGAATTTCGTTGGTTTATCCTGATGCGATTAGCTATCGTTTTAGCTTGGTCGATGCAATTTGTATTGATTGAATGGGAAGTGTATAGAATTACTAAAAACCCGTGGTCACTTGGATTAATTGGTTTAATGGAAGTGATTCCTGCCATAACAATGGCCTTGTTTGCCGGACATATTGTAGATCAATCCGAAAAAAGAAGCATGTTATTAAAATGCTTTTTAGGAACTTTAACTATCAGTGTTTTATTCTGCTATTTAGTGCATCCAGAAACCGTTTTAGCTATTGGAAAACAACCTTTTTTATATGCGATTTACGCTTTGGTTTTCTTAGGCGGAATCATTCGTTCGTTTATTATTCCTTCTATTTTCAGTTTGTTAGGATTAATTGTTCCGAAATCGCAATTTACTAATGCGGCCACTTGGAGTAGTTCTTCTTGGCAAGTTTCGGCAGTTATTGGTCCAGCCTTGGCGGGGTTTTTAATTGGAGGAATTGGTGTTTTCAACTCCATGATTTTCGTTACGATTTCTATTATTATTGGAATTATTGTGTTGTTACAAATTAGTAAGAAACCTATTTTAAATAAAAAAATTGGCGAACCCGTTGTTGAAAGTTTAAAAGCCGGACTCCGATTTGTCTTTCAAAATAAAATTATTTTAAACGCCCTTTCTTTAGATATGTTTGCGGTTTTATTTGGTGGAGCAGTAGCATTATTGCCCATTTTCGCTCAAGATATTTTAAAAGTCGGTTCGGAAGGTTTCGGAATTTTACGCGCCGCACCTGCTATTGGTGGGTTATTAACGATGTTGGCTTCTACGATGTTTTCTATCGAAAAAAATACAGGAAAAAAATTATTGTTAGCCGTTTTTGGATTCGGAATTTGTATTATCGTTTTCGGCTTGTCACAAAATTTTTGGATTTCAGTCGTTGCTTTATTTTTAAGTGGCGTTACCGATGGTTTTTCTGTAGTAATTCGTTCTACGATTCTTCAAATTTACACACCAGATGATATGCGCGGTAGAGTTTCTTCTGTAAATTCGATTTTCGTAGGTTCATCTAACGAATTAGGAGCATTTGAAAGTGGCTTAACTTCCAAATTATTTGGCGCAGTAAATGCCGTTGTGTTTGGTGGAATTATGACTTTGTTAGTTGTAGGAACCACAGCAGTTGCGTCACCAAAATTCAGGGATTTAGAAATAGAAAAGTAAGTTTTTGGGCGTTACCACAAGGGTCGGGCTGTACGCTATATCTTTTATGTTTTTTTTCGCACTGTCACACTGAGCGGAGTCGAAGTGTTTTAATAAACAAAAAATAAAAACATAAAAGGATGCCGCTTCCATCCCTAACGCAAATTCACGTTTCTGAGGAAATTTGGTTATTCGTATTTTTTCAATTCAAACTTTTCGCCATCAAAAACACCATAGGTAAAATAGCCAATCCAATCGCCTAAGTTGATGTATTTTGATTGTTCATTTAATTGAATTTCCATTGGTAAATGTCGGTGTCCGAAAACAAAAAAGTCATGGTGTTTGGTTTCTAATTTGCGTTTGCAATATTGAACCAACCATTCGTTATCTTCACCTAAAAAAGTAACATCTTCAGCACCTGAAATCAATTTGTTTTTGACAGATAAATATTGTGCTAAACTTACACCAATATCAGGGTGCAACCAACGAAACAACCATTTAGAAAACGGATTGGTAAATACCTTTTTCATTCGTTTGTAACCCATGTCGCCAGGACCTTTTCCGTCACCATGACCAATTAAAAAAGTTTTTCCGTTAAAAGTGAATTCTTTATTATCGTGATAAACGGGAATATTTAATTCTTTTTCGAAATAATCGCCCATCCATAAATCGTGGTTCCCTACAAAAAAATAAATTGGAATACCAGCATCTTTAATTTCAGCTAATTTTCCTAAAACTCTCACAAAACCTTTTGGTACAACCGTTTTATATTCGAACCAAAAATCGAATAAATCACCTAATAAAAAAATAGCTTCTGCGTCTTTTTTAACTTCGTCTAGCCACTGCACAAATTTTTGCTCTCTTGGGAAGCTTAATTCTGGAGTTGGCGCTCCTAAATGCTGGTCAGAAGCGAAGTATATTTTTTTTGTACTCAAAACGTTGATTTTTTTACAAATTTAAAGAAAATATTTTAGTTAAATAAAGCTTTTTACCGATAAAAACTTACACTTCATCGATATAATCTCAATATTACCTTGTAATTTATATTTTTGTATAGTTAAAGAAATTAATTAATCACTATAAACTATAATGAAAAAACTACTTTTATTATTATTTATGTTCGCTGGTTTAAATGTTTTCGGTCAAATTTCCGAAAATTTTGAAAGCGCAACATTTCCGCCAACAGGGTGGACAACATTTACCAATGGTATTGGTACAACAGAAAACTGGCGTATTGAAAATACAACACCAGCTTATATTTATCAAGGCTTACAGTCTGCCTATGTTTATCCAGAAGATGTGCCAGATGGTACTTTTGCGGAAGACTGGTTAGTAACACCAGCTGTAACAGTTCCAGCAAACGGGGTATTAAAATTTTATAATCGAAAATTTTTCCCTGGAGCAAATTATGGAAGTAATTATGCCTTAAAAATTTCTTCTACATCACAAACTAATCCAGCAACTTTTACCAATTTTCAAACATGGGGAGAGCTTGCGCTTTTCGGTACAAATACTGGTTATGCTGATGTTGAGGTTAACTTAGCGGCTTATGCAGGACAAACCTTGTATTTTGCATTTGTTCTTACAACAGATGATGGAGACGGTTGGTTAATAGATAATATAAATATTAATGCAGCTTGTAATGTTCCAACAGCTCTAGCTGTTTCTAATGTAGGTGCATCAATTGCAACTTTAGGATGGACAGGACCTGCAGGAGCAAGTCAATGGGAAGTTGAAACAGTACTTTCTTTAAATAACTTTTCAGGTACTGGAACTTTTGTAGCTACAAATAGTTACATTCAAACAGGTTTGCAAGAAAACACAGCTTATAAATATAGAGTTAGAGCTGTGTGTTCAACTGGAATTTCAAGTAATTGGTCAGATCCAGTTATCTTTTTAACAAATTCGTTTGGGGAAGCTTGTAACGATCCAATTGTTGTTACTACCTTACCTTATCAAACAACAAATAATACAGCAAATTTTAGTGATCCAAACGATATTCAAGCACCTACTTTATGTACTGGTAATGCAGCAAATTATATGAATGGTAATGATGTGTTTTATTCATTTACTCCTACTTTTACTGGAGAAATTGCAATAACTTTATCGCCAACAGCTAACTTTTCAAGTGTTCACGTTTATAGTGGGTGTCCAGGAACTCCCGGAGCAACATGTTTAGCAGGAAGAGGAAATACCAACTCAAGTATTAGGACTATCAATCCATTTGCAGTAACAGCTGGGCAAACCTATTATGTTATTATTTCTTCGTATGTAGGAACAACGCCAATAGTAAGTACACAACAAACGGTTGGATATACTTTAACTATACAACAAGTATTTTGTACTCAACCTCCAGCATTAACAGCTGTAACAACTTCTGCAACTTCTGCTGATTTATCATGGGGCGTAACTCCAGGAATTACATCTTGGGAAGTTTCTTATGCTCCAGCTCCATATGGTTTGCCAACAGTTGCTGGTGTAACAACAGGAGTGCCTTTTTCTGCAACTGGATTAGTACCAGGTGTAGTATATCAATATTATGTTAGAGCAAGTTGTAATGATGGTACGTTTAGTATTTGGTCTGGACCATTTACATTTAGCACGCCTCAAATTCCAACAGCTTTAAATTTTATTGATACTTTAGAAACTTTAACAGGGTGGACTTTAAATAACGGAACTCAAACAAATAAATGGGCTTTAGGTAATGCTGTAAATAATGGCGGAACTAAATCATTATATATTTCCGAGTCTAATGGTGTAACGAATGCCTATAATATTACTAATACTTCAGTTTCTCATGCTTATAAAGATTTTATTATTCCTGCAGGGGCTACTCAAGTAGAATTAAATTTTGATTGGAGATCGGTTGGACAAGCTACAGATTATTTAAGAGTTTGGACAGTTCCTTCTGCAACAACTATTACTGCTGGTGCACCAATTAGTGCTGCAGCAAATAAAATAAATGTAACTGGAGATTTAACTGGAAATTCGAATTTTATTACAAGAAATCATACTCTTAACGTAACTCCTTATGCAGGAAGTAATATGAGAGTGGTTTTTGAATGGACAAATGACGCTACAGGTGGAGTTCAGCCACCAGCTGCAATTGATAACATAAAATTAGATTTAGTCACTTGTCCTAAACCAGGAAATCTTGTAATTTCTAATATTGGATACAATACAGCTCAAGTAACTTGGGCAAATGGTGCTGTAGAAACTGCGTGGGAAGTTTTGGTATTACCTACAGGTTCACCTGCACCAACTGCAAGTACTGCTGGAACACCAGGGACAAGTCCATTTACAATTTCTGGCTTAACTTCAGTAACTTGTTATACGGTTTATGTAAGAGCTAAATGTGGACCAAGTGATTTTAGTGTTTGGTCTGTACCAGTAAATTTCTGTACAACACCAAACTATTGTGCCGGAGATCATTTTTATGATACAGGTGGAATAGCAGGTAGTTATCAAAATAATCAAAATATTACATCAATTGTATGTCCAGATAATGCTGGAGATGTTGTTACTGTAGTGTTTAATAATTTTAATGTTGATGCAGGAGATACTTTACAAATAAGAAATGGTAATTTACCAACTTCACCAGTTGTTGGGACTTATACAGGTACAACTTTACCACCTTCATTTACATCAACATCTGCAACTGGATGTTTAACTTTTATATTTACTTCTAACGGAACTACAACAGCTGCTGGATGGGATGCTACAATTTATTGTACACCTCCAATTACTTGTCCAAAACCAACTTCAGTAGTAATTTCAAACATAACAGCTACGTCAATTGATTTAACATGGACGGAATCAGGAAGTGCATCAGATTGGCAAGTGTTGGTAGTGCCAGCAGGGTCAAATGTTCCAGCATTTTCTGTAACGGGAAATAATTTTTCTACAACAACAATAACTTTCCCAGGATTGTCTCCTTCAACAGCTTATACAGTTTATGTAAGAGCTATTTGTTCTAATACAGATAAAAGTTTCTGGACTGATGGAATTAATTTTTCAACAACTCCAGTAAATGATAATTGTATTAATGCTACACAGGCGATTGTAAATACAGATTTACAATGTACTAATCCTAATTTTGTTGATTTAAAAGGTGCTACGCCAAGTATCACTACTGGATCTTGTAATGCAAATGCAAATGACACATGGTATAAATTTACTGCCATAAGTACTACACATACTGTTCAAATGGAAGGTCCAACAGGATTGATGGGCTCAATAGATTTAGCTTTATATTCAGGAACTTGTTCAAGTTTAACTTTGATCCAATGTGGAACAACTGCAACTGTTCAGGGACCAACTGTTATAGGTAATGCAATCGAAGGTCATGTTGCCAATGGATTAACTATTGGACAAACTTATTATATAAGATTAGTAACTAATTTATCTACAGCAACATCAATACCTTTTAAATTGTGTATTGGTTCTGTGTCTTGTTCAGGTGCGGATCCATTATGTGCAGGTGTTACTTATACTAATTCTACGGATGTCATCAATTTTGGTAATTATCAGTGTTTAGGAACTTCTCCTAATGTAAAATTCTTTTTCATTCAAGCGGGTGTTACAGGAACATATACATGTAATATTTCACAAACTTCTGGGGATGTTGATTATGCACTTTGGGGACCATATACTACAAAACAAATTGGTTGTAATAATGTCCCAAATCAAACACCTATAAGATGTAGTTTTTCTGCAGCGGCGGTAGAGAACTTTTCATTACCTGTTATTGCTGGACAATTCTATATATTAATGGTTACAAATTACGAAAATGATCCAGGTACAATCTCTATTGTAACGAATCAGCCTATTCCAACATGTTTTAATGCGGATTTTAATTATTCAGCTCCAGCATTTTGTAAAGATCAAGCACCAGCTTCTCCAACTTATGTAAGCGGTGGTTCTGCGGGTACATTTACAGCTACTCCGGCAGGATTATCAATAAACCCAGCTACAGGTGTAATTAATTTTGCAGCAAGTGCTGCGGGTACATATGTTGTAACTAATACCGTTACTCCAAATAATTTACCTCCTTACACTAATGACCCAATAGAGCACAGTGTTTTGGTGACAGTTACGCAACCTGCTGATGCTACAATTACTTATGCTAACAGTGCGATTTTTTGTAATTCTGATTCTGTTTCTCATCCAGTTATTATTACAGGGAATTCAGGTCCTAATACAATCTATTCGTCAACACCTACAGGTTTGCAATATGCATTAGATCCAATTACTGGAAGTATAATTCCAAGTTTAGCGCAACCAGGTATTTATACTGTTACAATGACAGTTCCTGCTAATGGCGGATGTGGTTTATATACAACAAATAGAATAGTTGAGATATTAAGTTCTCCAATTATTCCATATACACAAGATGTTAATGCTTGTAATAGTTATGTATTACCTGCTTTAACTATTGGGAATTATTTTACAGCAACTGGCGGTACAGGTACAGCTTTAAATGCTGGTGATGTTATTTCTACAAACCAAACTATTTACATTTATACTACAAATGGTATTTGTAGTTCACAAGACTCATTTAATGTAAATATTGTAAGTATTCCAACACCAACTTTCGATTATTTAACACAACCTACTTGTGCCATACAAACAGGTTCTATTAATATTACTGCTCCTGTTTCAGTTGGAGGTACGGTTCCAAATAATTTATTTATTTCTGAAGTTACTGATGCAAATTCAGGTGCGGTATCTTATGTAGAGTTATTTAACGCTACAGGAGTTACTGTTAATTTAGTAAATTATAGATTAAAAATGTATAATAACGGAAACGCTGCACCAACTTGGCAACAAACATTGTCAGGAACAATTGCAAATAACAGATCATTTGTTATTAAAATTAGTAATGACCCAAGTATTCCAGGCGTAGTTCATGATTTACCAATTCCAAATTCTGGTGTTGATAATAATGATAACATTAGATTGACTACTATTGGGAATGTTGAATTAGATATTTGGGGATCAAGAACTAACACAGTTTTTACACCATTAGGTCAACCAGGATATACTTACAGAAGATTAGCAAGTGCTACACCACTTCCAAGTACAACTTGGAATGCTTCACAATGGACTGCTCTTGATCCAGAAAATTATTCAAATTTAGGTCAATACACGCTTAATGCTTCAAGTTATGAGTATAGTGTTGATGGAGGAACTTATCAAACAAGTACAACATTTACAGGATTAACTCCAGGTACTCATACTTTTATTGTTCATGATTTAATAAACAATTGTTATTCTGCACCTATATCATTTACAATAAATGCAGTGCCTTATACAACAGCTGTTACAAGCTTCACTTACACAACTCCTGTTTGTATTACAAATACAACAAATCCAACTCCAACTTTAGCGGCCGGATTTACTTCTGGTGGTACTTTTAGTTATACTGGAGCGGTTGGTTCTGTATTAGATTTAAATACTACTAATGGTTCTATCAATTTAGCAACAAGTACTGCGGGAACATATGTGGTGACTTACAATTACCCAATTAATTTAGCAAGTTGTATTAACGCAAATTCAAGCAATACTACAATAACTATTGCCCCTTTTGTAACGGCTACATTCACACAAATTCCAAATATTTGTCAAAATACAACTGCGCCAAACTTACCTTTGTTATCTAATAATAATATTTCGGGTACATGGAATGCACCTATTAACACAAGTGCCGTGGGAATTACAACCTATACATTTACACCTAATTCAGGACAATGTGGAGTTGGTACTACTATGGATATTACTATTGATCCAATTGTTGCTCCTGTATTTAGTCCTATTGCTAATATTTGTCAAGGAGATACAGCACCTCTTTTACTGCCAACTTCAAACAATGGTATTACAGGAATTTGGAATCCATTAGCAATTAATACTACAAATGCTGGTACATTTACTTATACATTTACTCCAAATTCAAATCAATGTTCAAGTGTATTGCCAATTCAAGTAACGATTATTCCTCGAGTAACTCCAACGTTCGCTCCAGTTTTAGATTTATGTGTTGGAGATGCAAATGTTACATTACCAACTACTTCTACAAATTCTATTGATGGAAGTTGGTCAACAGCTGTTGTAGATACTTCAGTAGAAGGTTCAATGGTTTATACTTTTACACCTGATGCTACTGAATGTGCGAACCCAACAACTATGACTGTAGTAGTTGAACTATGTGAAATTCAAAAAGGTATTTCACCGAATGGAGATGACAAGAATGATTTTTTAAAGTTAAAAGCTAATAAGGTTGAGATATTCAACAGATACGGTAAAGAAGTTTATTCTAAAACCAATTACAATAACGATTGGCATGGTCAATTTATGGGCGGAGGCGATATGCCAGACGGTACTTATTACTATGTTATTGAGTTAGTTTCTGGTAAGAAGAAAACAGGTTGGATTTATATTAATAGAGAACAATAAGAAGAAAATAATTCTACTCTTTTATCAAGGTGGTAAAAGAGTAGTTTTTATTAAACAACATCAATATGAAAAAAATATATTTAGGTTTATTGTTGACAATTGGATTGCTTTCAGAAGTATCAGCGCAACAAGATCCGCATTATACACAATACATGTATAACATGAGTGTGATGAACCCTGCTTACGCTGGTAGTAAAGAAAGTTTATCATTAGGACTTTTACACAGAAGACAATGGATTGAATTAGAAGATGCACCAACAACAAGTACTTTTTTCGGACACAGTCCAGTAGGAAAAAATGTAGGTTTAGGATTATCAGTAATTTCAGATAAAATTGGACCTGTACAAGAAGATAATGTTTATGGGGATTTCTCTTACACGTTAAAATTAGGAGGGGAGCATAAATTAGCCTTGGGATTAAAAGCAGGATTGACATTACATAATGTTGATTATTTAACAAAAATATCACCAAGTTTACCACAACAAAACGATGGTGCTTTTGGCGCAAATGTTAGTAACAATTATTTTAATTTTGGTACAGGAGCTTTTTATTACACGAATAAATATTATTTAGGATTGTCAGTTCCAAACATGTTAAAGGCTACGCATTTAGATTTTAATGGTAAAACATACGGAAATGAATCTAGCCATTATTTTTTAACAGGAGGTTATGTTTTTGATATTAATCAAAATGTAAAATTCAAACCATTTTTTATGGTTAAATCTTCTTTTGAAGCACCAGCTTCTTTGGATGTATCTACTAATTTTATGTTTTACGATAAATTCGAAATTGGCGGAACTTACAGGTTAGATGATAGTTTTGGCGCTATGGTAAATTATGCGATTACGCCAACTTTAAAAATTGGTTATGCCTACGATCATATCGTTTCAGATTTAAAAGTAACGACACCATCATCACACGAGGTCATCTTGTTGTTTGATGTTAACTTTAGTAAAAAAGTATCACGTTCACCTCGTTATTTTTAATCTATCCAACAAAGAAAAATACACATGAAAAATATATATATATTAGCAAGTGCTTTATTGCTTTCAACAGGTTTAATAGCACAAAATAAAGATACTAAAGAAGCGGACAAATTGTTTGAAAGACTGGAGTATGTAGATGCAGCAAAAGCATATTCTAAACTAGTTGAAAAAAACAAAGCAGATGGATATGTTTACAAACAATTAGGTGATAGTTACTTCAATGTTTTTAATACAAAAGAAGCCGTTACTTGGTATGCCAAAGCAATAGAAACTTCACAAGATGCAGAAACGCATTTTAGATATGCTCAAATGTTAAAAGCAGAAGGAAATATCAAAGCTGCAGAAGTGCAAATGGAACAATTTGCAAAAATGGAGCCTAATGATGCCAGAGCTAAAGCATTTAAAAACAACCCAAACTATTTAACAGTTTTAAAAAGCCAGAGTAAACAATACGATGCTGTAAAATCTGATGTAAGTAGTGATAAATCTGATTTTGGTGCGGTGTTAACAAATAATAACGAAGTGTTTTTCACAAGTGCTAGAAATACTGCAAGAAAATCAAGTGGTATGGACGATGAACCTTATTTAGATTTATACAAAGCTACTAGAAATGCATATGGAACATTAAGTCAAGCTACAGAAGTTGCGGAGTTAAACACCAAATGGCATGACGGACCAGCAAGTATAACTTCTGATGGAACTACTATTTATTATGGTAGCGAAAGTTTTAACGAAAGTGAATTCCAAAAGAACAAAGAGAAAAAGCTAAAATTCGGTCAAATCTATTTATACAAAGCTACAAAAGATGGAGTGAAATGGGCGAACTCAAAACCATTACCATTTAATAGTAAAGAATATTCTGTAAGAAACCCAAGTATCAGTAAAGATGGAAAAACATTATATTTTTCTTCAGATATGCCAGGTGGATTAGGAGGAGAAGATATTTGGAAAGTAAGTGTAGATGGAGAAACATATGGAACGCCAGTAAATTTAGGTTCATTCGTAAATACTGAAGCTAATGAGAGTTTTCCTTCAATCCAAGATGATGATATGTTGTTCTTTTCGTCAAATGGTAGACAAGGCTTTGGTGGTTATGATGTTTTTAAATACAATACAGTTACACATGGAAATGCTTCAAATGTTGGTGAACCTGTAAACTCACAAAAAGATGATTTCGCGTTTTCATACAACTTGCAAAAAAATGTAGGTTATTTTTCTAGTAATAGAGAAGGAAACGATGACATTTACCAAGCTAATGCAGTTTGTGGAGTGGATGCTACTGTATTAGTTAAGGATGCGGAAACAGGAAGGTTGCTTTCAGGAGCAAACGTAACAGTAGTGAATAATAAAGGAATCGAAAAAGGCAATCAAGTTTCAAACGAAATGGGAGAAGCGAAATTCGGAGTTGATTGTGAGCAAGTTGCAATGTTTAATGCTTCAAGATCAGGTTATGAAAACGGAACAGCTACTATGGAAAAATCTCAAAATGGAGCAAAAACCATAGTTTTAAACATGACGCCAATCAAACCAATCATTACAGAAAGAGAAGTTATTTTACAAGCGATTTACTTTGAATACAACAAATCTAACATCACAGCAGAAGGTGCAGAAGAGTTAGATAAATTGGTTAAAGTAATGAACGAATATCCTAATATGGTTATCGATGCGAAATCACACACAGATAGTCGTGGAGCAGATAATTACAACTTAAGATTATCTGACAGAAGAGCAAAATCTACGGTTCAATACATTGTTTCGAAAGGAATTGCAAAAAACAGAATTACAGGTAGCGGAATGGGAGAAACTCAACCAAAAGTAGCTTGTACAGACTGTACGGAAGAACAACACGCTCAAAACAGACGTAGTGAGTTCTTGATTTTGAAGAAATAAAAAAGTGACTATAAAAGGTAAATTTCTTTAATCTATCTTTTAACTTTCATTATATAAAATTTTTCATTTATTAAAAAGCAGAAACCTCTCAAATGAGAGGTTTCTGCTTTTTATGCTTTTCGTCGATGAATAAGTGATTTCATCGATGTATTGTGATGATTTGTTTAAAAAAAACTACTTTAGTAAATGTTTTTAATTTTTTTTAACAAAAAACCTTAAATCCAACTATTATTAATTAATTATCTACTCTTATGGTGAATTATTACAATTCTAAAGATGTTGAAAGTAATTTCAACTCAAATTTTGAAGAGAGCAAAAAGTTTGACTCAATGTCGACTTTAACTTCATTATTTGGAAAATTTAAGTGTATGGCATTAATTATGTTTATGATGTTGACTATTGGTCAGCTTTCATGGGCACAATCAACTGCTAATTACGCTTTTACAACAAATACGACAGGTTCGTTAGTGCTTGATGCCAACGCCAACGCAGTTGACATGTCAGTTGGAACTACACAATTAGTTGCGGCTGATTTAGATGATTCCGCATCACCAGTTACTAACATTGGATTTAGTTTTTACATGTATGGAAATTTATTTACTCAATTTTCGACAAATAGTAATGGAGTAATTCAATTGGGTAGTTCTCAAGTCGGAACAGCTACATATGTTTTGTCTGGTGGGTCTACAACAACACCAAGAATAGGTGCTTTAGCAGCTGATTTAAGAACAGGAATTAGTGGAAAAGTACATTATAAAGTTGTTGGTACCGCGCCAAATAGATGTTTAGTAGTTGAATTTAATAATATGTCTATTACATATGTTGGTACTCCAGGTTCTAATGATGGTACTTATCAAGTTAGATTATATGAAAATTCAGGTATCATTGAATATGTTTATGGTTCAATGTTTAAAAATGCAAGTACTACTACTGCAACTGCTATAAATTCAGGGTTCTCAGTAGGTACAGTTTTAAATACAACTGCATCTATAACTACTTCTACTAATACGGTTAGTAATGGAGCAACATTTAATGTTAACTCTTATACAGCTAGTACTAATATCGCGAATCTTCATTCAACAGTCGATGGCTCAAGAAGGATGTATCGTTTTACTCCGCCAAACACCGTTCCTTTGGATCCTACAACTTTAACTTTTACAGCAGTATCATCTAGTACTATCACGCCTAATTGGGTTGATAACAGTACAGATGAATCATACTTTGTTGTAACACGTGCTACAGACGCAGCGTTTACACAAAATGTAGTGACTACTCTTGTAAATTCAACTACTCGTCTAACAACTGGGACGGCATATAATGTCGCTCAAACTGGATTAGCATCTTCAACTCTTTTTTATTATAAAATTCAGTCTGCTACAGAAGCAGCTTTACCAAGCACTGGTATTACTGGTTCTCAATCAACTGCTGCAGCACTATCTTATTATTGGGTAGGAACAACAGGAGGTAACTGGAATACACCTGCAAACTGGAATACAGTTGCTAACAACTCAGGTTCAACTAGAGCAGTTGTGTCTTCATCTGATATACTTATTATTGATGGAGATGGAACAACAGCAGGTGGTTCAACTACTATAAATGTTGATTTAGCAAGTTTTACAATTGGTCAATTAATAATAAATAGTAATACAAACGTAACACTACAATCTAATAATGCTACTGCTAGAGTTATTACAATAAATGGAGCGCCTAGTGATGATTTTGTAATTGAAGCTGGAAGTACTTTAAATTTAAACAATGCTACTAATGCTACTGCAATTGCCTTTTCTGGAACAGGAAATACAGGTTTAATTTCAGGAACATTAAATATTAGTGGCGCTGCCGCAAATACTTTTAATTCTACAGGAGGTACAAGTACTTTAGTGACTGTAGCAGCTACAGGTATTATTAATAATTCTTTCTTAGGTGCAACAGGAGTAACAGGATCTGTTGCGAGTTTGTCTTTTTTAGACGGAAGTGCTTATAATGTATCTGGAGCTACAACTGGAGCGCCAAACGTTCCATTAGCAACTTGGGGTACTAATGCAACGTTAACAATTAGTGGTTTAACAACATCTACATCTGCACCAACAAATAACAATCAGTCATTCGGAAATATAGTATTTAACTGTCCTACTTTAACAGGAAGTTATCCTTTTTTCACTACTACAACAACGGCTGTTATTAAAGGTAACTTATCAGTTACTACTGGTACTGGTCAGTTTAGAACAGTCTCTTCTGGAACATTAAATATTCTTGGTAATGTAAATGTGTTAGCTGGTAGATATTCACCTTTTTCAGGTGCAGGAACAGTAATCGTAGGAGGTAATACAGTGATTGCTTCAGGTAGTATTTTTGATTTATCTATAGCCGCTGGACTTTATGTACAACGTGGAGCTACTTTTACCAATAATGGTTCAATAAATGGTCCTAATAGTGCAACAGCTAGTACTTTATACTTTTTTCCTGTTGTGCCAATTGCACAAACATGGAATGGTACAGGAACTATAAGTGCTGCTTTAAATACAATTTCTTTAAATAACACTAGTGGTTTAACAATTTCACAGGCAGGTCCAATTACAATTTTAAGAGCAAATTTATTTTCTGGGAATATTACAGGAAGTAACAATTTGACTATAGGAACTGGATTAGCATTAGCAGGTGTTGTTCAAGTAGGTTCAGCTGGTTTAGTTGGACCAGGAGGTGCTTTTGTTTCTCCTCCAACTTGGAATTTAGGTACTGGAACTTTTACGTTATTATATTCTCAGTGTGATGCATATACAGCAACAAACGAAATTCCTCCATCAAGAACAGTTACAAACGTAACTTTAAATAATACAAATGGAGTTACTATTTCTGGTGGTAATTTAGAAGTTTCTGGAAATTTAACATTAACTGCAGGAAACTTTACAACAAGTGCAGCTAACTTACTTTCTTTAGGTACAGCTTCAGCGGCTGGAACATTAACAGGAGGTTCTGCAACATCTTATATTAATGGACCATTTGCAAGAACAATTGCTACTGCAAATGCTAATACAAATTATATATTATATCCTGTTGGTAAAACAGCTTATGCACCAATATCTTTAGCTCCAGCAACAACAAGCATTTCTATTATGAAAGCGGAAGCTTTTGATAGTAACTTAGGAACTGCTGATCCATCAATTACTTCACTTGCTGCAAATAGAAGATGGGAAGCCCCTTTGACGTCTGGAACAATTACAAATATTAATGTTAAACTGGGTGATACTAATCTAGTAAATGGGAATATTCCTGTTCAGGCTAATGCGGCAGCGGGTTTATATACAACTTCATTTGGTAGTACTGCAACTTTTGCAGCTGGTACACCAAATACAATTCAGTCAAATGCTGTTGTTTTAAGTGGAAATTATACAGGGTTTTTATCTTATGCAGTTTCAAATGCATGTTCTGGCACTCCAACACCAGGAGCAACTACAGCAACTTCAACAACAGTATGTTTTGGCGGAAGTACAACTTTAGGAATTACTTCTAATCCAGTAGGTTCAGGATTGACTTATCAATGGCAAAGTTCTGCTGATGGTGTAAGTTATTCAGATATTTCTGGAGCTACTACTTTAACTTATTTAGCAACACCAACTCAAGTAACCTATTATCAATGTATAGTAACTTGTGCGACTGGTCCTGCTTCAGGAACATCAACTCCTATTCAAATTACATTTACAAATAGTGTAACAGGAATAACTCCTGCAACTAGATGTGGTGCTGGAACTGTAACATTAGGTGCTACTCCAAATTCTGGAGCTTCAATCAATTGGTTTGCAAATGCTTCAGGAGGTGCTTCTTTGGCTTTAGGAACATCTTTTGTTACACCTTCAATAAGTACAAATACAACTTATTATGCTGCAGCCTCAACTTCATCTCCAGCATCGGCAACTATAGGTACTGCAACTACATTAACACTGGCAACTGCACAACCAACTGCATTTTGTAACAGATGGACAAATTATTGGAGTCAAACTATTTATACAGCTGCAGAATTAAATGCCGCAGGATATAGCGCAGGTAATATTGCTTCAATGTCATATAACATTACAACTTTAGGTGATGCTGCAACAAATCCTAATTTTACTGTTAAAATTGGAACAGTTGCTGGGTCATCTTTTGCTAGTACAACATTTTTGTCAACAGCTACATATACTACGGTTTATGGTCCTTCAACTTATACACATACGGCAAGTGGATTGCAAACAATTACGTTTGCTACGCCATATGTTTGGGATGGAGTATCTAATATTGTTGTTAATGTTACTCATGACGGAGCCAACGCAACAAATAACTCTCTAACTTATTATACTGCTACAACTGATAATAAAGTATTATGGGCAACTGGTTTTACAGGTTCTACAACAACTGGAACTACATCTTTAAATAGATTAAATGTTGTTTTTTCAGGTCAAGCAATTTGTGAATCTCCTAGAGTACCAGTTTTAGCAACGGTAACGGCTCCGCCAGTATTTACTTTAAGTACATCTGCTGCTGCTATTTGTGCAGGTAATTCATCGAGTCCAGTTACAATAACTGCTGGTGCAGGAGATTATGACACTTATGTTTGGACACCTTTAACAGGAGTTAGTGGAAATTCAGTAACTGGTTGGACTTTTAATCCTTCTGCTACGACTTCTTACACATTAACAGCGTCTCAATCTGGAGGAGCATTATGTGAGATAACTGCTGCGGTTAATATAACGGTAAATCCAAAACCAACTGCAATAACAATAACACCATCACCAGCTTCAACTTGTGTGAATTCTATTCAATCATTAGTTGCAACTGGAGGAACTATTGGTTCTTTAGGTTCTACTCCAATTGGAACAGCAACTACTTTGACAACTGACAATGGTACTGAGCCAACAGCATTTAATAATAGATTTAAACATTATTGGATGCAAATGGTGTTTACTGCAGCTGAGTTAAATGCAGCAGGAATATTAGCTGGTAACATCAATGGTGTTAAATTTAATATTACTACAATTGGTTCTGCTCCAAATGTTACAGATTTTAGAGTTTTTATGGGTAATACGGCATTGAGTACTTTAACAGGTTTTGTACCTTCTGGATTATCTCAAGTTTATGCTACGCCAACATATACTCAAGCAATTGGTGTTAATAGTATTGTGTTTAATACACCTTACATATGGGATGGAACTTCAAATATTATTGTAGATATTAGAAGTACTGGTGTTGATTTAGCATTAAATGCAAGTACATATTATACTGCAACACCAGATAATAAAACAGTTTCAGCGGTTACATCAACAACTTTTCCAGATTCAAATGCTTATGTAGCTTCTAATCCAGCTGGAACTTTAAGTTTGAAAAGATTAAATACAACATTTGATTGGAGTAGTGCTGTGGCAACGTCAATTACATGGTCACCAATTACTGATTTATATACAGATGCAGCTGCTACAGTTGCATATGTTGGAGGAACAAACGCTCCTACTGTATATGTAAAATCAGCAACTGCTGCTACAACAACTTATACTGCTACTGCTACTGCACCTGTAACAGGATGTGAAACTACTGCTACTGTAGATGTAACAGTAACTGCTAACTCTTCATTACCAAACGAAGTAGTTTCAGTTTGTGATACTTATACTTGGGCTGCTAACGGAACAACTTATACAACAAGTGGAACTTATACTTCAACAACAAATTGTGTAACAAGAACTTTGAATTTAACAATCACACCAAGTTCATCATTACCAAACGAAGTAGTTTCAGTTTGTGATACTTATACTTGGGCTGCTAACGGAACAACTTATACAACAAGTGGAATTTATACTTCAACAACAAGTTGTGTAACAAGAACGTTAGATTTAACAATTACGCCGAGTTCATCATTGCCAACAGAAGTAGTTTCAGTTTGTGATACGTACACATGGGCAGCAAACGGTACAACTTATACAACAAGTGGAACTTATACTTCAACAACAAGTTGTGTAACAAGAACTTTGAATTTAACAATCACACCAAGTTCATCATTACCAAACGAAGTAGTTTCAGTTTGTGATACTTATACTTGGGCTGCTAACGGAACAACTTATACAACAAGTGGAACTTATACTTCAACAACAAGTTGTGTAACAAGAACGTTGAATTTAACAATCACACCAAGTTCATCATTGCCAACAGAAGTAGTTTCAGTTTGTGATACGTACACATGGGCAGCAAACGGTACAACTTATACAACAAGTGGAACTTATACTTCAACAACAAGTTGTGTAACAAGAACGTTAGATTTAACAATTACACCAAGTTCATCATTGCCAACAGAAGTAGTTTCAGTTTGTGATACGTACACATGGGCAGCAAATGGAACAACTTACACTACAAGTGGAACTTATACTTCTACAACAGCTTGTGTGACAAGAACGTTAAATTTAACAATTACTACAGCTACAATTTCAGGAGCTACAACTCAAGTAATTAATGGAGGAGTTGCTGCAGATGTTACAATTGAAGATATTGTAGTAACAACAAATGGAACAGTAACTTGGTTTGCTTCATCATCTGATGCAGCTTTAAATATTAATGCATTACCAGTAGGAACTCAATTAGTTAATGGTAACATTTACTACGGAGTTACAAATATCGGTATTTGTAGAAGTACAACTTTAGCTGTAACAGTAACTGTTGTGTTAGGAAATGCAAGTTTCGATTTATCTCAATTAAATTATTATCCAAATCCAGTGAAAGATATCTTTAATGTAAAATACAACAAAGAAATTATTTCAGTAGATGTTTATGATTTAACAGGAAGAAAAGTTATTGAAATGAAACCAAATACTTTAGAAGTACAATTGAATATGACTAACTTGTCTAGTGCAATGTATATTGTAAGATTACAATCGGTGGATGGAATAACGGAATTGAAAGTTTACAAAAACTAATCAAGTTTATATAAATTTAAAAACCTCTCCTCTTTAATTAGAGTGAGAGGTTTTTTTATATAATTAACTTAAAGAATTCTTTCAGGAAAAATAGAATTGTAGTTTTATACAGAAGCAAAAATTTCTTTCACAGCTTGTTCGTAAACTCTGCTGTTTTGGGCTTTCTTAATTTTCTTAAATGTTTTTTGTGTATCTGGAAAGACTTGTGAAAAGTATTCCCAAAAGCCCAACATTTTCATTCGTATTGGAGTTGGGCCTTGTAAAAAAGCATCATACGCCTGATAAATTTCATCATGAAATGCATTGAAAATTTTGAATCTATCTTCAGGATATTCCGTCGTATTGTTTTTTATCATGCTTGGTAAAAACGGATCGGCAATTAATCCTCTTCCAATCATAAAATGATCAATACTTGGAAAACGCTCTTGCATTTCTCTAAATTTCTCTACAGAAGTAATATCACCATTATAATACAATTTATGTTTCGAAACATCCAAACAACGTTGAAACGAATCTAAATCTACTGGTCCTTTGTATAATTGTTTTCCTATTCTCGCATGAATGGCAATATTCTTTATCGGGTATTTTTCTAAAATAGGGAAGACATCTAAAATTTCAGAAGCATTTTCATAACCCATTCGCATTTTCATCGAAACAATAATATCGGTTTCGCTGTGCGCTCGGTCTAAAATAGTGTTGATTTTTTCAGTATTGCTAATTAATCCCGAACCCATTCCGCATTTTGCGACCATCGGATATGGACAGCCTAAATTCCAGTTCAATTCTTTATAACCTAAGGATTGTACATATTTCGCTACGAACAAAAATTCGTCGGCATCATTTGTAATAATTTGAGGAATGACTTCTAAAGTGGTGTTGTTTTCTGGAAGAATATCGCGTTCGTACGAAGCTTTAATTTCTAATTTCCCATTTAATCTAATGTATGGCGAATAGAAAGTGTCAATCCCGCCAAAGTGTTTATGAAACGCATTTCGAAATCTGAAATCGGTAAAACCTTGTAAAGGCGAAGATAATAATGTAACGCTCATAATATATTTTGAAAACACAAAGGTAAGGTTTTGTTTTTATCTTTGCGACTCTGCGTCTTTGCGTGAAACAAAACAGGAATTTAAGCAAATCAACTCTGCAATTGCTTACTTTATTTTTTTTCACCCAGATTGAAAGGATGAAAAGGATTTTACTTTGCGACTCTTCGTCTTTTCGAGAAATTAAATCCTTTTAAAAAAATCTTCGCGACTTTGCGTCTTAGTGGCAAGAAACCTATAAATTATCCGAAGCAAACCATTCTGCAAAAGAAGATTCCGTTTCTTGTAAGCGCAACGAGTGCAACTGAATGTCTTTTGGCAAACGCGCCATAATTTTATTTGCAAAATCAATCACCATATTTTCACTTGTGGGTTGGTAATCGACTAAAATCACATGGTGACCACGGTTTTGAAGTTCTTTAGCTAATTCCACATGAGGTGTATTTTGGTTAAAAACTGTCGCGTGATCAAACACATCCACAATGTCTTCTTTTACGATTTTTTTCAAATCAGAAAAATCAATTACCATTCCAAATTTTACATTATTCGAATCCGTAATTGGTTCACCAATAACGGTTACAGATAGTTTATAACTATGTCCGTGTACGTTTTTGCATTTGCCATCATAACCATAAAGGGCATGACCAGTTTCGAAATTAAATTGCTTGGTAATTCTAATTTTACTCATGGTGTGATAATTGAACTGCAAAATTACGAAAATAACATGAGTCCAATATAAAAATCTTACTATTGTTTTTTATCTAAAATTTTCATTTTTGCCACGAATTGACGAATTTAAAAATGCCAACATTGTAAAATTTGTTTCATCTTCGATGATAATTCGAATTAAATCAAATCATAAACATAAAATATTCGATAATTCGTGGCGATACCAATTCAAAAATAATTTCATCTTGAAATATTTACTTTATCTTTGCTTTAAATGTGCAACCGATGGAATTGAATCCGCTTTACGAAACCATAATTACCGATTTATTAGAAAACCAATATGCTGTTTGCGATGCTTTTTTTTCAGAAGAAGCCGTACAAATTATGCGTGCTGAATTAGAAAATAAATTCGAAACTTCCGACTTTAAAAAATCGGCAATTGGAAATAAATCGGATGAAATTGTTAAAGAAGAAATTCGTGGAGATTATATTTTTTGGCTGAATGAAGAAGATAAAAATGAAGCTTCAGATACCTTTTTCCATCAAATAAATGATTTTGTGGCTTACATTAATGCAACTTGTTATTTAGGAATTTCCAACAAAGAATTCCATTATGCCATTTATCCAGAAGGTACTTTTTACAAACGTCATTTAGATGTTTTTAAAAACGATACGAGAAGAAAATTATCTATAGTTTGTTACTTAAACGATGAAAATTGGCAACCCGAATTTGGTGGCGAATTAGTCATTTACAAACCCGAAGAAGAAATTAAAATTTACCCATTAAAAGGTAGAGTCGTAATTTTTGAAAGCCAAATTTTAGAACACGAAGTAAAACCCGTTCAAAGAAAAAGATTTAGTATTACAGGTTGGTTGAAAACGAGTTAGTTTTTTTTATTTGAAGCAGATATTTGGTATTTCAGTTCACTTTTTGTCCCGCTATCCGCTATATTCCCGAAGAAAAATCGGGAGATGCCGCTCCTATCGGGGATAGAATACAAAAGCTGTTTTTAAAAGACTATTTCTTAAACCCTTCCAACGCTTTCTTCGTAAAATCACTCAAAACTAATTTTCCAGAAATTTCGGCACGTTCGTATAATAAAGTGCTCCAGTGTGACGTGTTTTGCCATAATACTTGTTTCATTTCTGATAAAGCTTCTGGGTTGTAGCTCGCTAATTGTAAAGCAAATTTTTCAGTTTCTGCATCTAATTCTTCAGGTTGTAATAGTTTCGCAAATAAACCTTTTTCAAATGCCCAAGTGGCAGGTTTCCATTCGTTTCCGGCTAAGGTTAATTCGCTCATGGCAGTTTGTCCAATTTTTCGGCTAACAGCTGGTTCAATTACAAAAGGTCCAATTCCAATCGTTAATTCCGATAGTTTCACATCAGCTTTTGTTGTCGCTAAAGCATAATCGCAAGCGGCAACAATTCCAACACCACCACCAACAGCTTTTCCTTGTACTTTTCCCACAATTAGTTTCGAACAATTTCGCATCGCATTAATCACATTTGCAAAACCAGAGAAAAATTGTTTTCCATCTGTTAAATTGTCAATTTGTAATAATTCGTCAAAGGATGCGCCAGCACAAAACGTATTTCCTTCACTTTGTAAGACTATAATTGTAGCGTTTTCATTTTTGTCTAATTCCTGAATGGTTTCCACCAATTGTTGCAATTGTGAACTCGGGAACGAATTTCCAGCAGGATGAAAAAATGTGATATAACCAATATTGTTTTTTATTTCTTGTTTTACGAAAGCTGTCATGTTTTTAAAATTTTACCGCAGCTTCTCAGACTTTAATTTTATCTGTGAAGCTGCGGTTGTTTTTATTTTGTGAATTAGATTATCTTTTTAAACTAAAGTGCGATTTAAATTCTTTCTGAACGCCATCTTCTTTATATTCAATTTTAAACCAATAATCGGTTGAAGGAACTTCAGTATCATTAAATTTTCCATCCCAACCATTTCCATAGGCATCAATCTGTTTAAGAAGTTTTCCATATCTGTCAAAAATGTAAATTTTCGCATCAAATTTCGTAGTTAAACCTTTTATATTCCAAGTGTCATGGTAACCATCTCCATTTGGAGTAAAATAGTTTGGATAGGAAATAGTAGTAATTGGATTAGAGTTTCCATCTCCACAACCATTAATGTCTTTTACATAAATAGTATAAATGTTATTTTCTAAGTTTGTAAAAACAGGACTTGTTTGCCAATCGATTTGATTTAAACTGTATTCATAGTTACCAAATCCACCAATTACAACAGCTTGGATAGTTGATAAACCACTGGCGAAAATTTCTGAGACTAATTGTGCTTCGACAGCTTGTGGAGCCGAAGAAATTAGTATTTCTGTTTGATCTTCTTTAGTACATGACGTAGCGGTATTAGTTACTAAAACAGTATAAATTCCATTTGCAGTCGCGTTAAAAATTGCATTTTCTTGTCCAGCAGTTGTGTCAGGATTTGTAGGTGTCCAAGAATAAGTGTAATTTCCAGGTGTAGTAGGAGTGGCATTTATTGGAAAGCTTCCAGCTCCAGTTCCTGGTTGTACACATAAAATTTCATGTGTTGGAATGTCAAAATCTGGTAAAGGGTTTACTTTTAAATCTACATATTGGCCTAAACCAACACAATCGTTATTGTCTTTACTGTCTATTCTGACCCAAAGGCTTTGAAGATTTGGAGTTATGTTTTTATATCCATCTGGATTATCAGTATCTATTTTAGGAAATTTGGCCTCCGCATCAGCATAACTGACATAATAGGTCACTACTAAATTTGCAGGATTAGTAAATTGAGCTAAAATACCAGTTGTTGGATTATCGGTTGCTTCATTTAAATCGAAAAAATCAATACCATCATTATCAGCTTCGTCAGCAATTGGTGCTAAATTGTCAATAAAATCATCACATTCTTGCAAAACAATTTTTTGAAATGTTGCCGGTAATTGTGTTGCCGAAACAGTTAAATTTACTTGAGAAATTCTTGAGCAACCATCTTGATTTTCAACTCGAGCCCAAACGGTTCCGGTTTGATTAACGTTATATACACGGTCATTTGGAGTTACCAATAAATCATTAGAAATTGCATTTGTATTATTTAATGCATCTGTAGGATTGGTAAAATATCTAAAAGTAAACAACGTTGTATCACCTGTTACAATTTTTTCTTCTACTTCTCTTAAATTTATATTAGCAATTCTGTCGGTATTTATATCACATTGCTTATATTCAACATCGTTATCGATAATTGGTAAAGCAGTTACCACCACTTTAAAACTTGTCGTGTTATAACAAGTTGTAGTAGTGTTTTCTAATCTAGCATATATTACTTTATCTAATCCAGAGTAAGAAGTTATGGCATTTATATCTGCCTTAGCATCATTCTCTAGTAAATGGTAAGTTACATTTACATTGGTTTGACCATTTAAAATTTCATTCGTTTTTCTTGTTAAATTGAATGTAGTTTGTCCGTTTGTATCACTGCCATCTATAGCATCATCACATACTTTTAAATCTGCAATAGGTGTAGTTGGTAAAGTTGGAATATCATAATTAGTTACTGTTACAATTGCAAATAATTCTGGACATGCGCCACTTGCTGGTATCTTATATTTGTAATCGCCAGAAATATCTGTTGCTGGATTAAAATTGCCATTCGGTCTGTTTGTTCCGTTAAAAGACCAAGTTCCACCTGTTGTAGCACCAGTTCCTAATAATGGAAACATATTAAAAGAAGCTTGGTTTTTACATGTGTTTTTTGTTGTACTCGTACCTACATTGTTGGCTTGCTCTGTAGCAACAGTTACTTTTATATTAAAAGGAGCAGAAGATGAATTACAAATTTTGGTAAAAGAATAAATATATTCTCCTACCGCGTTTATTGCAGGATCAAAAACGTTTCCATTTCCAGTTAGAGAAGCTCCGCCTGTTGGCAAAGTCCAAGTTCCACCTGGTTCAGGATTTCCATTAATTGCATCAAACAAATCTTTAGTTGTCGAGGTACAAACTATAACATTTGTGTCTCTAGGAATACTTCCAAATCCTGAATAATAACCTGCATAACCTGCTGCAGGTGGATCACCAGGGTTGGTAGATTCTCCTCCAAATCCGAAAACTCCTACAGCAAGTGGACCAGTTGAAATCACGTTAATATTACCCGTATAACCTGAAATCCTATAGGTAACCCAATCTGTATTTCCTAAAACAGCTTGTGCTTGTGAAGTATTTATAGGGGTTCCGTTTATTGTAATTGTAGCATTAGAATAAGTCAATATCATTATATCTGCATTGTATACCGAATTGGCGCTACCAATTTTATCAATAGCAGGCACATTAACCGATTTTTGAAAAAAGCAACTTAAGGGCGGTATAAAATTTAGTCCTGATGTTGCTGAGGATTCTCCGCCACCAAGTAATTGATATGCAAAAACATTTTTAGAAGTTTTTACATAAATATTTTTGTTAGTTGTGCCTTGATATTCTGAATTAGGAACTAAATAATAATCACCTGCGTTTAATGTTATGGCTGGAGTTGGATTTCCATTTACAAAAATTTCAGTGTTATCTTCATCTGCAACTATTAAAGGCAATTCCATTTCTGGACTTCCATTTCCTTCAATAAAAATATATTCCGTACCAATTTGACTTGAAGAAACAATTTGATCTAAACATATGTCGGCACTATTGTTTCGAATTCCTCCTAACATATTTCCTGTTATAACAGTTACAGGTTTTGTAGCCGTTAGTAAGGCACCAATAATACCATTTAAATTAGCAGGAACGTCACTATAACCAGAGAACACAATACTTTCTCCAGCATTTAACGTGAAATTTTGTGTATCAGAAGTAATATCACCACTACCAGACGCAAAAACAACTCCTGTGTCATATTCTGATAAAGTAATTTGAGTATTGTTTTCCGTTGCCATTACACTTGAAACAAAGGATTTTCTACGATCAACACCTTCGTTTATCATACAACCTAATCTAAATCGGGTACCTATACCAGGAATTCCTTTTGATATTATAGTTTCTGCATGAACACGATGTCTCATTCTTAAACTTACATAAAAATCTTCTGGTCCTTCTAATATTAAACCTTTATCAGCTTTAACAATATTAACATCAAAATCTTCTAAAAACATTGGAGTTGTTGGCCCTTGACCGTTACCAATCGAAATTTCTAATGGTGTAGTATTAGATAGGGTAAATGGCGAACCAGCAATTGGAATACCGTTACCAGTTGTAATAGTTACTTGAAAAGGTGTTGTAATTGCTGTAGATAAGTATAAATATTGTTCTTCAATAGCGGACCCGTCTCTAGAATGTAAAGGCGGCAACCAGTGTTTACTACTCAATTGGGCTTGAGTTGTAAAAAAAGTAAAAATGGATAATAGTAGTAGGTAATTTTTCATTTATGGTTATTATTTTACAACAAATTTATTCTATTTTTACTAAAAACAAACTTTTAAAGCCTAAAAATAAGATTATGTTAAGTTTTGTTTACTGTTTTGATAAATTTTAAAACAAATTGTTTGAATTTAATTTTTTTTTAGAAAAACGCCCTCAATTGTACCGTTCCCGTATGAATTGTTTTGCTAGTTTCTGATTTTCGACCATTATAATTTATCGAAACATCTAAAAACTGAGTGATGTTTTTCTGAAATAACAATTGCCAAGTCGTATTTTTTCCATTTTGTAAACCTTCTAACAATTGAAAGCCAACTGGTGAAGAAGCACTTCCTGTAAAATCATTATTAATGTAAGTGAAAATTCCGTTCATAGAAAATCCTTTCTCGGTATTCCAATTAAAGGAACTTCCAAACTGATTTTGTTTTAAACGTTCTAAATTTCCGAGCGTATTTTCTTTAGTACTGTTTTCGTAAAAAATATCCCAACTCGCATTTTTAGAGAAAAGATAAGACACTTTTGGAGCCACTTCTAAGCCATCAATGTTGAAATTTCGACTAGCATAATTATCAGAAATACTTTCCGAATTAGAAGTATTGGTTTGCATTTGAAACAACCAAAACTTTTTCACCAAATGCGCATATTGGAGTTGATGACTTTTAATATAATTTTCTTGACTTCCGAAATTCAGTAAATTTTTCAACGAACTTGAATTGTATGTATATGTCACGGAATTTCTCTGTTTTCCTTTATGGAAGAACAAACTATTTCTAAAATTATTATTCAAACCAATTAAATCTTTTTCGCTTTTTGAAAACGGATTCCACTCAAAAGAATTAGAATTTCGAGCTACTTTTTTATCAATTATTAAAGAAGTTTGATTGTAAAAATTGGATAGAAATTTCTTGAAACCTGTTCCGTTTTGCCAAGCATTACCGTTGAAAGTTAACGTCTGACTTAACTTGTTCTGATACGTGCGAATAAACTTCTGATTCGGTAAAAAAACTTTCACATATTTCGCCAAATCCGGAAATGTGGCAATTTCAAATTCCTGCAATTCCTGAACGTTGTTATTGTTATAATCGTTCCACATATAAACACCTCGACCAGGATCGACTTCTAAATAAGTAAACTCTTGCTGGGCAATACTTCCCGAATTATTTTCGTAAAAAGTAGTCATTTGAATCAGCTGATTAAAAAACGAATCCGAATAATTTAATCTCGAATTTATCGAAGGTTCCGTCGCACGATTATCGGTAAATTTTAAGGTTCGATAATTGATAAAAACACCTAAATTTCTTCTGTCATTTTTGATGATTTGCGATTTCAAATAAGTAGAAAAAGAAGCATTCACTCGTTGTAAAACATTGTTTTGAATACTATCGTTTTGACGCGCCAAATAACCAATTTCTGTAAAAACTTTTGTAGAATCACCACGACCAATGAAATTTCCAAATTCGGTAAAGCGCTGACTGAAATTACTTAACGTTTGCGTTTGAGTTAGCAATTCTTTACTGTTTTCTGCTCTAAAACTTCCACCAATATAGTTTTTCTTAAAATGGTATTTCGCTACATTCTGATTTCTAAAAAAGTCCGATTTACTCAAATCACTTTGACTATTCATTACACTCGTTTGGGTTTGAAAGACTAAAGATTTGTTCTTCGCTACAGCTTGAAAAACATGTTTGTTTCCAGAAAAATTAGTAGAATAATCCAACTTTTCAAATTGATATTTTCCGAAAGTTTGCCATTTTACAGAATCTTTTTGAACCGAATTAAATTGAAAGCCACCCACAATTAAAAGCTGATTTCCTAAAGGATTGGTAATGTTCCAATCGCGATTAAATTCAATATTATACAAACGTTCAATCGGTTTGAAATTTTCTTGAATGTAATTGATGTTCGCAAATGATTGTACATTAATTCCTTTTGAAAACAATTGTTGTCTGAGGTGCAATTTCGAAGCAATTCCTTGATTATTGGCATCGTCTAAGCCAGAAAATAAATTTTTATCGTTGTTAGAAATCGCAATTTCGGTTTCAATTTCTGTTTTGTCTGAAGGCGAATATTTACTTACAATCGTCGCAATTTGAATTTTTGTGGGCGCAATTAATTTCACTATTGGTTCATAATTTCCTTGTGGAATTCCAGAAATTGGCGCTATATATTCGTAAATTTTTCCAATCGTATTGTTACTTGCTAAAACGTAATTTCCTAAATTATTTCCTAAGAAAGTAAACTTAACTTGATATAAAGTTTGAGTTTCATCTGTAGAAAATTCAAATATTTCTGTTGGACCTATTCGTGTTTTTTTGTACAAAATTTTATTTTCAGAATACGAATCTTCATAAGCAGAAGGTGCATTCATTAAAGTGGAATCATCACCAGCGTTTTGTAAAATTTGAACTTGCTCTTCAGACAGACTTTGTTGTAAAGGTTGGTTTTTCACATCATTTTCTGAATACACATACGCACCAATACTGAATTTTTCCCTTTCATGATTGAAACCACCATAGCTTAAAAAACGCGTAAAGTTTCTATCCGAATATTGGTATTCCATTACAATTCGCATTTCGGAAGTAATGGGAAAAGTAGCATTGAAAATAATTTCACCGGCGTTATAATCGATTATATAATCTTTGTTTTCACCACGTTCTTTTAAAATTCCATTCACGTAAACGCGTTCCGAACCTGAAATAATTAGCACATATAATTCACCATTATTGCCACGTAATTTATATGGACCTTGATTTCCTTCTTGACCAGTAAAATTGCTTCGTGCATATTGTCCACGCACCAACGAAGCTGCAAAAAACAAATCGTTTTTATTCGTATTTCCCCAGTTAAAATGAGAGGATAAACCTTGGACTTTCTTGTTAAAATTTAAAAAAGAAGTTTTTCTGTTTTCTAAAAATAAATCACCAGCACGAACGTTCCAATTTTTAGAAGAAAGTTCAATAAATATTTGGTCGAATTCATCTAACTTTTGAGAATAACCGCCTTCTTGCAACGGAATATTACTATCTTGAATAGATGCTTTTAAAGTCACATTATCCGATAGTTTTCCAGAAATTTGTAAATCTAAATTCGAATTTAAAACCGTATTTTGATTGTTTCCAATGGTCACTCCACGAGAAATACTTCCATTGGTTTGTAAGCCATTAAAAATGGAAGTTGGTTTTTTATTGTTTTCTGAAAATGTCAATAATCGCCCATTTTCATTAGGAACAATTTTCTTTTCGTCGTAAATGGTGTAGGTTTTGGTTAAGAAATTCGGCAATTGGTAATAGGTTACTTTTACTGAATCTTGAAATTCTTTTTTAAAAAGCAGCTTTTTGGTTTGATAATTGAAGGCATAAAAATAAGTATCAATTTCCTGATTATTAAAGTTATAGATTTTAAATGAATTCGGATTTAACGCTATTGTGTCAATTTGAATTTCCGTTTTTGAATACACAAATTTTCTAGTTTTAAATGCCTGGTTTTTCTCTTGACCAAAGCCAACAGAAATCGTACATAAAAATAAAAAAAGAAATAGCTGTTTAAACATAGGGTAAAAGTACTGATATTTGTATAAACGAGAAAATTTTCGTTTTTGTATGCAATTCTATTTGCTTAATTTCGTTATAGATAGTAATGTTTCAAAAATCAACACGTAACATTTTTGGTAAAACACACACATATATTATAAAACAATATAACAATGAAAAAACAACTTTCCATTTTATTTTTATTTCTTTCAGTAGTAACATTTGCTCAAGAAATCAGATTTGCTCGTATTGATAGTTTATTAAATTATTTAAACGAAAACGATAAATTTATGGGTTCACTTTGTATCAGACAAGGTGATGAAGTGGTTTTTAGTGAAGCTTATGGCTATTTGGAAACCACAAAAGGCGTAAGAGCAAATAAAGGAACGAAATACAAAATTGGTTCTATCTCAAAAACGTTCACGGCAACTATGATTATGCAATTGGTAGAAGAAAAAAAGATTCTTCTAAGCACCAAATTGAGCCGATTTTTCCCAAAAATTGAAAATGCAGATAAAATTACTATCGAACATTTATTGTATCAAAGAACTGGAATTAAAGATTATGCCAACGCTGATGCGACGTTAACAGATGTTTTGGGCAAACCAAATATGAAGGAATTAGTTCTAAAGAAAATTGAAAATTACACGTCATTATTCGAACCAGATACTAAACATGAATACAGTAATTCTAATTACTTTGTTTTAGGTTTAATTATTGAAAAAGTTACGAAGAAAACCTACGCTGATAATTTAAAAAAGAGAATTGCAGATAAGTTAGGTTTGAAAAATACATATTATACTACCGAAAAAACAGACGTTTCAAAAAGAGAAAGTTATTCGTACACGTTTAATGGCGAATATTGGGATAAAGTGGAAGAATGGAATAACGATATCGCTTTTTCATCGGGTGGAATTATTTCAACTCCGGAAGATTTAACAAAATTTATTCGCGAACTTTTTAAAGGAAGTTTGGTTACATTGCCTTCGGTTGAGTTAATGAAAACCTTAAAAGATACTTACGGAATGGCATTAATTCGTTTTCCATTTGGGGAAAGAAAATTCTTCGGTCATAATGGAAAAATTGAAGGTTTTGCATCTTCAATGGGTTATTATGAAAAAGATGACATGTCGATTTCTCTAATAATTAACGGAGAAAATTATAGTCAAAATGATATTATGATTGGAATTTTGAGTATTTACTACAAATTGCCTTTTCCGTTTCCAAATTTCGCCAAGTTGGATGCTGAATTGATTAAAAAATATTCTGGTAATTTCGCTTCAAAAGACATTCCTTTAAAAATTAATATTTTTGAAAAAGACGGAAATTTATCAGCTCAAGCAACTGGACAACCAAGTTTTTCATTAACTTTTTCAAGTGAAGATGTGTTCGTTTTCGCTCAAGCGGGAATTGAAATTGAATTTACTTCTGGAACAACTTTCGTTTTAAAACAAGGTGGCAAAAAATTTAATTTTACGAAAGAATAGAAATCTTTATCTTAGCCAAAATATATTTGCAGAAAAAAATGAAATATTACATAATAGCTGGTGAAGCTTCTGGCGATTTACACGGTTCCAACTTAATGAAATCTATTTTAGCGAAAGATCCAACAGCCGAAATTCGTTTTTGGGGTGGCGATTTAATGCAAAATGTGGGCGGAACTTTAGTGAAACATTACCGCGACTTAGCTTTTATGGGTTTTGCAGAAGTCATTATGAATTTGCGAACCATTTTAGGTAATATTTCTGTTTGTAAAAAAGACATTCTTCAGTTTCAACCAGATACAATAATTTACATTGATTATCCTGGATTTAATATGCGAATTGCGAAATGGGCTAAGAAATTAGGCATTCAAAATCAATATTATATTTCGCCTCAAATTTGGGCTTGGAAGGAAAATCGTATCAAAGAAATCAAAAGAGATGTCGATAAAATGTATGTGATTTTGCCTTTCGAAAAAGATTTCTACGAGAAAAAACATCATTTTCCAGTTGAATTTGTAGGTCATCCTTTAATTGATGCGATTTCGAACAGAGAAAAAACTACGTTTGAAAAATTCACAGCTGAAAATAAGTTGTCACAAAAACCAATCATCGCTTTGTTGCCAGGAAGTCGAAAACAAGAAATTGAAAAAATGCTTTCTATCATGTTATCTGTTGTTGATAAATTTTCAGAATATCAATTCGTAATTGCTGGTGCACCTAGTCAGGATTATGAGTTTTATAAGCAATTTTTAACGACAGAAAACGTAAACTTCGTAAGCAATAAAACCTACGATTTATTAAGTGTTTCTCATGCGGCTTTAGTCACTTCAGGAACGGCGACACTAGAAACTGCTTTGTTCAAAGTGCCACAAATCGTATGTTATAAAGCGAATCGAATTTCTTATGAAATCGCCAAACGTATTATTACTTTGAAATTTATTTCTTTGGTGAATTTGATTATGGACAAAGAAGTCGTAAAAGAATTAATTCAAAAAGAATTAAATACTAAAAATTTAGAAGTGGAATTAAATAAGATTATTTCTGGAAATCAAAGAGAAGAAATTTTATCTCAATATGCTATTTTAGAACAAAAATTAGGCGGAAAAGGAGCAAGTTCAAAAACCGCTGAATTAATAATAAGTGCCATAAAAAAATAATTTTGTAAATTCGCAGCCATTAAAACATTGAAAATTTGAAAAATTCTATTTATATATTTTTACTAACTATCTTTTTATATAGTTGTAAATCAACGCAAAGACCAACTATCATTACTTCAAAAAATGATGCTTTAAAAGTTGGAGCGTATTCTTTTACGGAAAAAGAAGGTTTAGATAAACCTGTAAAACCCACAAAAAAAGAGTTAAAAGCGATTGAAAAAGCCAAAAAAATCGCATACAATGATAGTGTAGAAAAAGCAAAAATCAGAGTGGTTGTAGAAGAAGAAACGCCACAAGATTTTACACCTACTTTTGAAGTTTCTAATTATATTAAAGAACAAATTTTAAATGTTGCCGCAGAAAATTTAGGTTCGCCTTATCGCGGTGGCGGAAGCACTCCAGCTGGTTTTGATTGTTCTGGATTTGTGAATTATACGATGAGTCAGTTTGATATTGAATTACCAAGAAGTTCTGCAGAAATGTCACGAATTGGTAAACGTATATTAAAAAGCGAAGCCAAATCAGGAGATTTAATTTTCTTTAATACGAGTGGCGGTGGCGTGAGTCATGTTGGGATTGTTACCGAAAATAATGATGGAATTTTAAAATTTATTCATTCTTCTACCAGTAGTGGAGTTATTTATTCTTCCACGGCGGAAGGCTATTATGCAAGAACTTTTGTGGGTGTAAATAGGATTCTTGAATAAAATCATATGAAATTTATTAAGTTTCCAATTGTTCCAGTACTTTTTGGTTTCCTTATTGGGGTTTTAACACAACATTTCTGTAATTTAGAAATTAATTCTATTCTTTTTGGAATACTTTGTAGTGCAATTGGTTTTGTATTTACCTATTTTCTGAATATCAAAAAGAAATTTCAATCTTATTTTTTTGAGAGTTTTGTATTTATTTCAAGTTTTGCTTTTGGGATGTTTTCGACTTATTTGCATAAAGAAATTAATTCCGAAAGTCATTTTTTGAATTTCATTTCAGATAAAAATATTGTTCAAGGAATTGTTTCCGAAAAACTAAAATCCACCGTTTATTACGATAAGTTTATATTTAAAACTAATTCGATAAATAAACAAAAATGTAGTGGTAAAATTATTTTTTATGTTCCGAAAAAGTCCGAAAAAGTCATAGAAGTAGGAAATAAAATTAAGGTATTTGAAACACCAAAAATCCTTCAAAATTCGTTTAATCCACATCAATTTGATTATTCGAAATATTTACAAAATCAGAATATTTTTTACGAAATAAAACTCAAAGAAACGGATAACATTGAAGTTTCTACCGATTATAATTTCTATCATTATATTAATTTAATTAAGTCGAAATTATTAAAAAGTTATCCAATAGATAGTTTCAAATCGGACAATTATAATTTATTGATGGCATTGCTTTTCGGAGAAAAAACGGAATTGTCAAAAGAGTTGAGTAACAATTATACACAAGCTGGAATTATTCATATTTTGGCAATTTCAGGATTGCATATTGCTTTAATTTACGGAATTGTACTTTGGCTAACCAAACCTTTACAACGCTTGAAAAAAGGAAAAGTGTACATCTTTTTAATTTCATTATCGGTGTTGTGGTTTTATGCTGTTTTAGCTGGATTTTCGGCTTCTATTGTTCGGGCAGCGGTTATGTTTTCTATTATAGCATTGGCGAAAATTTTAAACCGACAATCTAATATCTATAACTCATTGGCCTTATCAGCACTATTTTTGTTGTTGTATAATCCCAATTATCTTTTTGATGTGGGTTTTCAATTGAGTTTTGCAGCGGTTTTAAGTATTGTTATTTTTCAACCTTTCGTTCGAAAATATAGTTATTCGAAATATTATGTAATAAGAGAAACGAAGTCTTTATTGTTAATTTCATTAGTCGCACAAATTGGTGTGTTGCCTTTAACGTTGTATTATTTCGGGCAATTTCCATTATTGTTTTTGGTGGCGAATTTAATTGCGATTCCACTTTCAAGTATTATTTTGGTTGTTGGTTTGGTGTTACTTCCTTTTAATTTTTTACTTCCGAAGGTTGCCGTTTATTTGAGTATTTTCGTAAATATGTTAATCGATTGGATGAATACTTTCACCGCTTGGATTGTGCAATTTGAAGTTTTTATTATTAGAAATATTGCTTTTCATGAAGTTTTAGTGGTTTTGTTATATGTCATAATTGGATGTGTAATTTATCTGATTTATTATCCGAAAATTAAATTTGTACTCCCTCTTTTGTTTTCGGTAATTTTATTTCAAATGGGGTATTTCTTCTTAAATTCTAAAGAAAAAGCGAATAATGAATTCGTGGTTTTTAATGTGATGAAGCACAATCTTTTTGTAGAAACTAAGAATAATTTAGCTGTTTTTTATACTGATGATTTTAAAGTTTCTAAACAAACCATTGAAGCATATACTCGAGGAAAATTTGTAAAAAACTTTCGTATTGAACCTGTAAAAAACGTATTTGCTTTTAAGAAAAAGATACTTTGTATTGACAGTTTAGGCGTTTATAATGCGAAACAAAAACCAGAAGTAATAGTGTTAATTCAATCACCAAAAATCAATTTGAAAAGATTAATTTCGACATTAAAACCACAGCAAATTATTGCAGATGGTTCTAATTATAAAAGTTATGTAAAACTTTGGAAAGCGACTTGTGAGCAAGAAAAAATCCCTTTTCATGCCACTGCCGAAAAGGGATTTTATAGATTGAACTAAATCTTTATTTTTTTGGTAGAAATGCATTTGCATTAGTAATCCAATTGGTTGCAGATTTGTCATAACCTAATGAACCTAAACCAGTTAAATTCACTTTATTGTCTTCGCTTTTTATAGGTTTTACAAACCAAACAGTAGGATATCCTTGAATTCCAAAAGTTTGCGCTAATTGTTGGTTTTGCATTTTTAAAGTTGGATCTTGAGGTTTGCTTCTTGGGAAATCTAATTCCACCAAAATTACATTTTCGTTCGCCCAATTAGCAAATTCAGACGTTTTTAAAACATCTTTTTGTAATTTTATACACCATCCACACCAGTCAGAACCTGTAAAAAACAACAATAAAGGTTTGTTTTCTTTTAATGAAAGTTCTGTAGCTTTTGACATATCAGTTTGCCAATTTAATTCTTGTGCTTGAGTTATAAATCCGCTTATTAAAAATGCGAATACTAAGATTAATTTCTTCATTTTCTTTATCTTAAAATTATTTTACAAATATATACAAATTGTGTGCCTAAAAAAGTAAGTTACTTAACATCTTGCATTAATTTTTTAACTAATGGCGAAATGACAATTAAAACTACTCCAGCAATTAGTGCGTAAATGGCTAGTTGGTAATAACCATCAGCATAGGTATTTAGCTTTTCTAAATTACTTGCGTTTTTAGAAGCTTTGGCAATATTTGCACCTAAAATTCCAGCAAAATATTGTCCATATGCACTGGCTAAAAACCACATTCCCATAATAACTGCTTGTGTTTTTTGTGGTGATAATTTGGTCATAGCGCTCATCCCAATTGGTGATAAACATAATTCACCAAACGTAATTATGAACCAACCAAAAGTAAAAACGCCTAAAGAGGTTCTTCCTAAATCATCTGCGAAAAACTTAGTATAATAGAAAATCCAGAAACCACCAGCTAAAAACAAAAAGGCTAAACCAAATTTAATGATAGTATTTGGCTCGATTTTTCTTTTAGCCATCCAAAGCCAAACTAATCCAACAAGTGCAGCAAAACCAATTACAAATAATGAATTAGCTGAATTATTTACTCCGTTTGGACTTAACGTAACTCCGCCAATTGTATTATTTAAATTATTAGCTGCAAATAAACTTAAAGAACCACCACTTTGTTCAAAAAATGCCCAAAAGACAATTGAAAAAAGGATAAAAACCAAAGCTGCTAATAATTTTTTATTTTCTACTAAAGAGAAGTTTCTCATTTCGTAAAACAAATACAAAATCGAAATTGGACCAATAGCATACATGAAATAATCGGTGTAAACCGTATTCCCAACCATTATAATAACAATCGGAATTACTAAAATGGAACCTAGATATGTTAAGTTTTCCAATAATTTTTTCTTCGAAACTTCAAGGTGTGCTAAAGGTGTAAGTCCGATGCTTGCTAAGCTTTTTTGAGTTTGAGTAAATGTCAACAAACTAATAATCATTACTAAAGCAGCAAAACCAAAACCTACATTCCATCTTAAATGTTCAGGAACGATGGATTGCCATAAAGAACCTTCGGCAACAGCTATACAAATGTAACCTCCAATTAAGGCGCCTAAATTTACACCCATGTAAAAGAATGAGAATCCTGCATCTCTTCTTGGGTCGTTGTCTTTGTATAATTGTCCAACCATTGAGGAAATATTCGGTTTAAAGAAACCTGTTCCAACAATTGTAAAACCAATTCCAGTAAAGAATAAAGTTTTAGGATCAATAGCTAAAATAACACTTCCAATTATCATTAAAATTCCACCCCAAAAAAGCGATTTTCGTAATCCTAAAATTTTATCTGCAAATAAACCACCAATAAAAGTGAAAGCATACACCCAAGCTTGGGTGGCACCATATTGTAAATTGGCAACTTCTTCATCCATGGCTAAATGATTCACCATAAATATTACAAGCATTCCACGCATTCCATAAAAACAGAAACGTTCCCACATTTCAGAGAAAAACAAATACCACAATTGTTTTGGGTATTTGCCTTTAAAGTTTTGTATTTCTTCTATAGTTTGCATACTAGTTGATTCCATGATCTTTCATTACTTTGTTTAAGTTTTTCACTAAAGCAAACATCAATACGGTTGCAAACATAAGTAATCCAAAGTTCACCCAAAAGAAGTTAGCTTTATCATCATACGTGTCCCACATACTAGCTAAAACGCCTGATAATTTATTTCCGATTGAAGTCGATAAAAACCAACCACCCATCATTAAAGCTGTAATATTTTTTGGAGATAATTTTGATACGATTGATAATCCCATCGGACTCAGAAATAGTTCTCCAATTGTGATAATTCCGTAATTTGCGACTAACCACCAAACGGATACTTTTTCTGTTCCGTTATTTCCAATATGAACTGCCGCTACCATTACTAAAACTGATAATGCTGAGATTAATAAACCAAAAGCGATTTTGGTTGGAGTAGAAGGTTCTTTTTTTCTGCTTCTTAAGAAAGTGAAAAAGGCTACAATTAATGGCGTCAAAATAATTACCCATCCTGGATTGATAGATTGACTTAGATTGGTTGCCCAAATACTTACTTTGTTTCCTTCTTGTGGTAAGGTTTCCTTAGAAGAATTTCTGAAATAAACAGGATAATCCACTACTTTTTTAACTTCACCATTTTCTTTTTGAAGTCGGAAACTTGAATCGTATAATTCCGTTGAATCTTTTTTATATTCTACTTCTTTTGATAATTTTAAACTATTGAAAACTGCTTTAGTTGTTCCGCTGATTTCTCTATCTGTATATCTGTCTGCCCAAGTGGTTAATGCCGAACCGTTCAATTTAAAAACAGCCCAAAATAAAATTACCACTGCGAAAATAGAAAGTAAAGCACCGATTGGTCTTTTTTCTTCGGCTTTAGCCTTGAAATATAAACTTCCATAAAAATAGACTACAGGAATACAAGCAAATATAAAAGCATCCGTACTGTCTGAACCGAAAATAGCGCAATCTGTATTAATGTCAGAAGCAACACCTTTTAGTAACCAACCAATAATTCCAAATATTACTGATGGTACTAAAATGTACATTACAATTTTAGAAAAGGGCATATCACCTTCTTGAATTCCTTTTTTCTCAGTTTTGTTTCCGTAATGTTTCGTACCTAATAAAAAGACAATAACACCAATGAACATTCCTAAACCAGCTGCCATAAAAGCATATTGCCAACCTAGTAAAATTTGTAGCGCTGCTCCGAAGAAGTTACAAATGAAAGCACCAACGTTAATTCCCATATAGAAAATGTTGTACCCTTCATCTTTCTTGGCTAAATATTTTTCTTCGTTATAGAAGTTACCTAATAAAGTTGAGATGTTTGGTTTAAAGAATCCGTTACCTACAATTACTAATGTCATAGCAACATACAGCATTGGTAAATTATGAATTCCCATCATAAAATATCCGACTCCCATCATTAATCCTCCAATCACAATAGATTTTTTATAGCCTAAATATCTATCAGCCACTAAACCACCGATAAAAGGTGTAAGAAATACTAAAGCAATGAAAGTTCCATATAAATCGGATGCTTCTTTTTCCGTCATGGCGAATCCAGCTTCAACATCTTTAAGATATAAAGTAAAAATTCCAATCATTAAGTAATAACCGAAACGTTCCCACATTTCAGATAAAAACAAGTAAGGCAATGCTTTAGGATGCGATTTCCACATAATAGGTGTGTTTTAAAATTAAAAAAAGCCCCGACGTAATCGGGGCTTGAAAGATATAAAAAATATTTTGAAATAGAATTAGTTAATTCCGTGCATCATTTTTTTTAATTTTGGTGTTAATGCGAATAAGATTGCAGCTGCAATTCCACATAAAATTACAAATACCATAAAGAATTCAAATAAATTATGAATTTCAAAACCAGCAAAAACTGGATTAGTTGGACTAATTTGATTGGTATCTAAAAGCGCTAATTGATCTGCAGTTGGTACAATTTTTTTATCTAAAACAGCTTGTAAATCGATACCTAATTCTTTTGCTTTATTGAATTTGTCTCCAGTTGCAGGCATAATAGAACCTAAAGTTCCTGCTAACGCATATCCAGCTGCATTCGATAAGAAGAAAACTCCGTACAATAAAGAAGAAAAACGTTTTGGTGATAATTTACCAACTAATGATAAACCAATTGGTGATAAACATAATTCGGCACAAGTTTGGATTAAGTACAGTAAGATTAACCATTTGATAGCTAATAAACCGTTATTTCCAAGATCTTTAACGTTGTGAGCGATAATAAAATAAGAAACTGCAATTAAAAGTAAACCGATAGCTTGTTTGAAAGGAGAAATTGGTTCTCTATTATTGGCTCTTAGTTTGTCCCATAACATACTGAATGGCACTGCAAACATTACAACGAATAATCCATTGAAGATTTGTACCATAGATGGTGGCATATTCCAACCAAAGAAATTTCTGTCTGTTTGATTATCTGCGATAAAAGTTAAAGAAGAACCTGCTTGTTCAAAAGCTGCCCAGAAAAAGATAACGAAAAAGGCAACAATATAAATTACTAAAATTCTATCTCTTTCTATTTTAGTTAATGAAGTATCTGAGATAATTAATCCTGCTAAAGATAATCCACTTGCATAAATTACGGCATAAATAATATTCTGACCGAATGCATAATGGAATAAGAAACCTAAACCTACAAAAGCAACAAGAGCTCCTATTAAAGCATTTTTAGAGAATACTGCTTTTTGAGATTCTCCTTCTTCAAAGTCTGAAGCGTCATTTTTAGATGGTAAACCTCCAATTGGTCTTCCTTCAGGAGTAACTACATATTTATTTTTTAAATATAAGAAAACCATTGATCCTATAACCATGGCAATTGCAGCGGCTAAGAATCCCCATTTGAAAGCATGAATATCTCTAATTCCTCCTGCGTCTTTAACATCTCCAACAATTGGACAAATTAACTGACCTAAGAATGCACCTAAGTTAATTCCCATATAGAAAATAGTAAATGCAGTGTCTAATTTGTTTTTTTCTTGTTTAGGATATAAACTTCCTACCATAGAAGAAATATTTGGTTTAAAGAAACCATTACCAAAAATGATAATCCCTAAAGCAACCCAAAGTAAAATTTTGGCTAAATCTAAATTGGAAGTAAAAACAGTTGCGCTAATAAACAATAAAAATTGTCCAGCAGCCATCATCAAACCCCCAAGCATGATGCAATTTCTATTTCCTAAGAATCTATCTGCTACAAATCCACCTAACATAGGTGTTAAATAACATAAACCTAAAAATCCACCGTAAACTAAAGAGGCATCAGCTTCTTTCATCATTAATGAATTTACCATAAATAAGGTTAAGATGGCTCTCATTCCGTAGAAATTGAAACGTTCCCACATTTCAGTTCCAAATAATACCCAAAGCCCTTTTGGATGTCCTTGATTTGTTGTTTCCTTCATAGTATAGTAATTTATTTGTATTAAGTTAGTTTATAATTTATAGTTTTTCTAAGATAAAATTCGTCATTTTCGTGTACAATTGTAAACGTGTTTTTCCACCAAAAATTCCGTGATTTTTGTCTGGATAAATCGCCCAATCAAATTGTTTGTTGGCTTGTACTAAAGCTTCTACCATTTTCATCGTGTTTTGTACGTGCACGTTATCATCAGCTGTTCCGTGAATTAATAAAAAGTTTCCTTTTAATTTACTTACGTGAGTAATTGGCGAATTGTTATCGTAACCTGTTGCGTTTTCTTGTGGAGTTTGCATGTATCTTTCAGTGTAAATGCTGTCGTAATATCTCCAAGAAGTAACTGGTGCTACAGCAATGGCAGTTTTGAAAGTATCTGCGCCTTGAAAAATACAGTTTGAAGCCATAAAACCTCCAAATGACCATCCGAAAATTCCGATTCTTGTTTTGTCAACAAAAGTGTATTTTCCAAAAACTTTAGCGGCATCAATTTGATCTTCGACTTCGAATTTTCCTAATTCTTTTTGTGTACATTTTTTGAAATCTGCACCCTTGAAACCCGTTCCTCTTCCGTCCACACAAGCTACGATATAGCCTTTTTGTGCTAACATCATAAACCAATAATCGTCTGTTCCGTTCCAAGCATTATCTACTTGTTGTGAACCCGGACCAGAATATTGGAACATAAAAACTGGGTATTTTTTTGTCGGATCAAAATCTTTGGGTTTGATCATCCAAGTATTTAAAACATGACCTTTTTCTGTAGTAATTGTTGAGAATTCCTTTGGAGAAATAGCGTATTTGGCTAATTTTTCTTCAACGGCTTCGTTAGATTGTATTTTCTTTACTTCTTTTGAAGTTTTAGAATCGTTTAAAGAATAATAAGGCGCTGAAGTAGCGCTAGAATAAGTGTTGATAAAATATTGGAAGTTCGGGCTGAAGGTAGCGTTGTTTGTTCCTGTTTTTATGGTTATTCTTTTTTTAGATTTTCCATCAATTGAAATCGAATACACATCTCTGTTGATTGAGCCATTTTCTACTGATTGATAATAAATCATTTTGTTTTTTTCGTCGAAACCATAATAAGAAGTTACTTCCCATTTTCCTTTAGTAACTTGATTTTTTAGTTTTCCAGATTTGTCATAATGATAAATATGATTGAATCCGTCTTTTTCTGAAGTCCAAATAAAACTATTGTCTTTTAAGAAGGTTAAGTTATCTGTAACATCAACGTAAGCCTTGTCTTTTTCGTTTAAAACAACTTTTTTTGCACCTGAATTTCCATCTACAAAAAGTAAGTCTAAATTATCTTGGTGACGATTTAAAACTTGAGCGCTTAAGATATTGGCATCATTAGTCCATTTTAATCGTGCGATATAAAAATCGGTATAATTGCTTAAATCAATTTTTTGAGTTTTTGAAGCATTTACATCGTAAATGTGTAAGGAAACATCTGCGTTTTTTTCACCAGCTTTTGGATATTTGAAAACGGATTGTGTAGGATATAAACCTTGATTGTACATGTCCATTGAAAATTCTGGAACATTAGTTTCATCAAAACGAATGAAACCGATTTTTGTACCGTTTGCATTCCAATCGAAAGCACGAACAAAAGCAAATTCTTCTTCGTAAACCCAGTCTGTAATACCATTAATTACGGTATTTTTCTTTCCGTCAGTAGTAATTTTTGTTTCTTTATTTGATACGAAATCGAAAACAAATAAATTATTCTCAAAAGCATAAGCTACTTTGTTCCCGTCAGGCGAAAAGGTTGGTTCTTGAATGGCTTTTTCGGTAAATTTTGATAATTTTTTAGAAGCGATATCGTACACAAAATAATTTGCTGTAAACGAATGTCTGAAAATTTGATTCGAATTCGTTGCGATTAAAATCTTTTTTTCCGCTTTGTCGAACGTGTAACTGTCAATAGATTCTAGTTCTTTGTGGTTTTTCGTATCGATTAATGTTGAAACTTTATTTAGCGTTGCATAATCAAATAAATCAATTTGTGTAGTCTTCGTATTTCTGTCGAAATTTAGTACCGTATATTGATTGGTATTCTTCATGGCGTTCAATTCGTCCATGCCTTTTGTTCTGAATGCTCCGCCCCAAATTTCCTCTAAAGTTAGTTTTTGTTGAGCAACAACTGATACTGAAGTTGTTACTAAAAGCAATAATAATTGTATAGATTTTTTCATGTAAATAATTTGTAAAAAACCCCCAATTTTAGTGAAAATTTACGACATATCCATAAAAAAAACTGACATTTTGAATTTTAACATTTTTTTTATATATTTATCAGTTCAACTTTAACAGTTTTGGATGCCCAAGCTAAACAAACATATTCTCCTATTCATTTTTCTTGCGATTGCTCAATTTACTGTTGCTCAACAATTTAAATTTGATGTGATTAACCACGAAAAAGGTTTGTCTTCTTCAAGAATTAATAAACTGTACAAAGACAGTAGAGGATTGTTATGGATTTGTGGAGATGGAGCAGGATTGTTTAGTTATAATGGTTATGAATTTAAAAATTACAACAAAGTAAATCAATACGAAAATTTATTTGTTACAGATATTATTGAAAACAAAAATAAGCAGTTGGTTTTGTCTTCAAGATACATGGGAATTCTTTTTTTTGAAGGAAATAAATTTATTAAACTCAATGTAAACTCAGAGGTCTCAAAATTTGTAAATACAAAGAAAGGAATTTTTGGTATTGGTACTTCTACTATCTATTTTATCAATAATGAAAATAAAGTTTCATTAGTTAAAGATTTAAAAAAACTTTCTGTTTCTGTAATAACCTCTGCAGAAACCATAAATGACGAACTTGTTCTTTTTGCTACAGACAAAGGCTTGTTTCAATATAATTTCATAAAGAATACTGTAAACAGAATCCATAAGTTTTCTAATGAAGTAACTATTTGTAAAGGAATTAATTCAACGATATTGGTTGGAGATTCAAATGGAAATATTTTTGAAACCACTTATAATTCAAAGTCACTTATTCGCAGTAAGTTTTTGATAACTATAAAATCTAAAAGTGGATCTGTTTTTAAAATCACCAATATTTTGCAAAATTCCAATGGTAATATTTGGTTTACTGGAACTAAAGAAACCGGGATTGGAATTTTGTATAGTAACAAAAATTATACCATTTTAGATTCAAAAAATGGTGTTCCAGCTTCAGAATATTTATCCATTTTATCTGATAACGGCATCATAAATATTGGAACAGATTATCTTGGGTTTTTCCAATTTGGAAAACAAAGTTTTATTAAATACAATGCAACACCTCAGTTAAGTACACCTTATATTTTTAATATTTTAGATCTAAAAGAAAAACTGTACACTTTTGTCTCTAAAAAAGGAATATTAGAATTTGACAACACAGACTTGAATAATTTAAAATTCATTAAAACCATTCCGTTTTCTAGTAGAGTTAATGAATTATATAAAAATGTAAATAATAAACTTTTAGTTGCTTCTAATAACGGTTTACAAGAATATGATGGTTTAAAATTAAATAATAGATTTTCTTTTCCAACAACAGGGATTTTTCAAGATTCATTAAGCAAAAAATATATTGTTGGGACATCAGAAAAAGGGTTGTTTGTGCTAGATGAGAATTTCAACATCATTGATAATTATTTTAATAAAAAATTGAAAATAATTTACATTCATTCTGTTCAAAAATATAAACAAAATCAATATTTAGTATCTACAAATATTGGTGTAACTTTATTTGAATATAAAAACAATAAGTTAAATTATATAAAAACAATTTCAAAAGGAATTACGTTTTTAAAAAGCAAAGATCAATATGGAACTTTTTGGTTTGCTACCGAAAACTCCATTACTTCAATAAACAAGAATTTAGAGGTTAAAAAATTCACTACTTTAAATGGCCTGTCTTCCACCTTAATTTATACCTTAAATGCTCATAAACAATATCTTTATGTAGGGTCAAATAAAGGAATTGATAAAATTGAGGTTACAGAAAATGGTGGAATTGACAAAATTGAAACACTAAATATTTTTAACGGATTTGATGGTTTAGAAACTAATTTTAATTCAGGTCATGTTGATAAATATGGCAATGTGTATTTTGGTACGGTAAAAGGGTTGTATAAATATATCACCTATGTTTATCCAAAAACAGCCCAAAAAAACACTTTAAAAATCACCTCATTATCTATTTTTAATGATGAGTTTGTTTCAGATAATTTATGGTTTAATGTTCCCGAAAAAAACCACCAATTTGAAAGCAATCAAAATTTCTTAACTTTTAAATTAGGGTATTCTACCAGTGAAATTAATAAAAAGATATATTATTCGTATAAATTAGAAAACTACAATAAGCAGTGGAGTAAACCACAATCTAGTAATGAAATTTCATTCAGTAATTTATCATCAGGTTATTATATTTTAAAAATGAGAGAAGTTGATGTGTTTTCAAATAACACAGGTATTGTTACAACTTATCCCTTTTCTATAAAAGAACCTTTTTATGGTTCTTGGTGGTTTTTTTCCATTTTAGCTTTAATTTTTGGTGGGATTTTAAATTTTACCTTCCAAAAATCTTTAAAATTCAATAAAGAATATATCAAATCACTTTCAGACAATAACTTTATAGAATACAAAAGAAACTATTTGTTGTACTTCGGTATTATAGTTATCCTAACGGGTGTGTTTTATATTTACTTGAAAATAATTAACGAAAACCAACTTGTCACACGAATAATTTTTGGATCTTCTTGTTTACTGCTTTATTTTTTAACAAATTATAACATTGTATTAAAGAATTTAAAATATATTTTCATTTCTTATTTTGGTTTGTTAGCGGCTATTTGTTTCCAAAGTTTATCTTTAAATACCATTCCGTTATACATAACTATTGAATTTTTATTGATATTGTTTTTTGCGTATAATGTATTTGATAAATTTAAATCGTACATTATTTTTTCTGCAATTATCTTAATGGCTTTATTTGTACTTTTCTTAACCATAAAAGGGAACAGAGAAATATATTTAATTTTAATTATTGCAAACGTCATCGTTTTAATTATCAATTTTTCAAGACGTTCTTATTCCTTAAATGCGAATGAAAAGTTAATTTTTACCAATAATATTATTAATCAATCAAACAGTATAACCTTAGCTTGTGATAACTTAGGGAATGTAAAATTTTGTAGCAATTCCATAACCAAAATATTAGGGTATACACCAGAAGAAATTTTAGGTAAACAATTTTGGAAATTAACGGGAGATCCGGATTTTAGAGAAGTAGATTATAATGATATTTTTAAACCGAACTCTATTTTTGTTAGAAAAGTAAAAACAAAATCGGGCGAAACCAAATATATTCAATGGAGTGATGCCAAATATGGCGATAATCTTTTTATCGCATCTGGTTATGACATCACTGAAAAAGTTGAGGTAGAAAAACAATATCAAAACTTGGTACAATTTGCTTCCGATATTATTTATGAAATTGATAAATATGGAAATTTCACATTCGTTAACCCATTCGGGCTGAAAATTCTGGGTTGTAAAAATGACGACATTATAGGCACTCATTTTACCGATTTAATTTTAGTGGAAGACAGACAAAGAGTTATTGATTTTTACAGTAAAATTGAAGATGATCAAACCGAATTTGATATTTTAGATTTCCCAATTCGAAATTTGAAAAACGAAATATTTTGGTTTTCACAAAAAGTAAGTATCAAAAAAACAGAAAGCGATAAAATTTTTGGTTTTTCTGCTATTGTAAGAGATGTGACCAAAATAAAGGAGATTGAAAAACTAGAAAACATTCGAAAATTAAAACTAGAAAACTTCAATAAAACATTAAATATTTTAAGCACCAAAAATTTCTCAGATGACGCTTCAATAGATTTAATTATTACCGAAATCTTCAAAGAAACTTATAAAAGTATTCGAGTAGATTCACTCAGTTATTGGGAAAATTATTCAGATAAAATTGTTTTGAAATGCATTTTAGATACGGATGAAATTAAACCTCATAATGAATTTATAATATACAAAAAAGATTCTGAAGAATATTTCGATGCCTTGACTGATCAAAACTATGTTGAAATTAATTCGTTTGAAAAATTCCCACAAGAATCGTTTTTTATTAAAGAATATGCCAATAAATTTAATATTAAATCACTTTTAGATTTTCCAATTTATCTACAAGGAGAATTACAAGGTGTGGTTTGTTTTGAAACTACGACTACAGATTATGAATGGGATGATGATGAGATAAATTTTGCTAGAACCATTTCTGATATTATTGCTATTTCTATAGAATCATATAACAGAAAAGCTTTAGAGAAACAAGCCATTTATAAAAGTGAAATTTTATTTGAAATTACGAAGTTTACAGAACATCTTTTAGCCAGTAATGATATTTTACAAGTATTTAAAAACGCAAATAATTTCATTGGTGAAGTCATAAAAGCCGACCGTTTTTATTATTATGAAAATGACGAAAACAACTTGTTAAGTCACAAATTTGAATGGAAAGTTGAAAACAATGCTTTCGAAGTTAATGATCCCTTATTTCAAAACGTACCACATAGTTTTTATCCTGAATTTATCGATACACTTTTAACAAACAAACCTTTCAAAGCTTTAGTTTCTAAGATTGAAAAAGAAGGTAAAATGGGAGTTATGTATAAGTTCCTGATAGAAAACGGAATTAAATCTAAATTAATAATCCCGATTTTTAAAGATGATTCGCTAATCGGTTTAATTGGTTTCGATGATAAAAAGGTAGAAAGAGAATGGACAGAAGAAGAAGTCAATACGCTTCAAATTTTAGCCAACAATATTTCTTCGACTTTAATTAAAATTAAAAACGAAAAAATCCTAAAAGAAAGTGAAGAGAAATTCAAACTTTTAGCAAATAACATACCAGCAACAGTTTATTTAATTAAAGAAGATGAGAAAAGAAATATCATTTTCATTAATGATGAAATTGAAGTTTTAACGGGATATAATAAACTAGAAATATTAAATACAGATTTCCATATTTATAATTTGTATCATCCGGAAGACAAAAAAAATGCCATAAAAATTATTCAGAAAGCCCTAAAAGAGAAAAAACCTTATAAAGTTACCTGTAGAATTATTAGAAAAGACGGCAAAATTGTTTGGGTAGAAGAATACGGAGAAGGAATTTTAAAAGACGGAAAAGTAGAGTATCTTGAAGGCGTATTAATTGATATTACGGAAAGAAAACAAGCCGAAAAAGCTGTTATTGAAAAAGAATTAGCAGAATCTTCCAACAAATCGAAATCGGAGTTTTTAGCCAATATGAGTCACGAAATCCGTACACCATTAAACGGAATTATCGGATTTAGTCAGTTGTTGTTAAATACAGATATCGATTTGTTGCAAAAAGAATATTTGTTAACGGTTAACCAATCGGCAGAATCTCTTTTAGATATTGTAAACGACATATTAGATATTTCGAAAATTGAAGCGGGTAAACTCGTTTTAGATTTAAAGAAAACAAAATTATACCCAATGGTTTACCAAGCAATAGACTTAATTAAGTTTAATGCGAACGTGAAAAATTTAGAAATAATTGTAGATATTAAAAGTGATACGCCTTGCGATGTAGTTGTTGATGACATTAGAATTAAACAAATTTTAATCAATTTGCTAAGCAATGCCGTTAAGTTTACTCATGAAGGACAAATTGAATTAATCATCTCTAATCAAGGCTCAAAAGACAATAAAACAATTTTAAAATTTGAAGTTATTGATACCGGAATTGGTATTAAAAATGAAAATAAATCTAAAATTTTAGATGCTTTTTCTCAAGAAGATTCTTCCACTACTCGAAATTATGGCGGAACTGGTTTAGGGCTTTCTATTACGAACAGATTATTAAATTTAATGGGTTCAAAATTAGTTATTGAAAGCGAAGTTAGTCAAGGAAGTAATTTTAATTTCGAGCTGGTTGTTGATGCAAAATTTTGTAAAACACATAATAAACTTCAAAACAAAATTATTGAAAACGCCTTAGTAATTGATAGTAACAAAAAAGCCGGAACTATTTTAAATGATTTATTAAACGTATATGGGATAAACAGTGCTTATCATAATAAGTTTAAAGAAATTTATTTAAATGAAAATGACGCACTGTTTGTAGATTATCATTCTCTGTCTGAAATACAGTGGCAACAAATTTTACTAGCACAAAAAACGGATAATTTCTATCTGTATATTATGCAGCCTATCATTTCAAGTAATGTTGAAAATTTACTAAATGAGAAAATTAAAATCTTGCTAAAACCTTTTAAAATTGATGCTTTACAAAAAGAATTGAATAATTTAAAAACTACAGCTCCAGTTGCACGAATTAACTTAGAAAAAAATGTAGAATTTGAAAACAGCAAAAAAATTAAAATTTTAATTGTGGAAGACAATAAGATAAATATGTTGTTAACCAAAACTTTAATTTTAAAACAATTTAAAAACGCCATGATTATTGAAGCCGAAAACGGTGAAGAAGCGATTCAAAAATATGCAAAACAAAATCCGCAACTGACCTTAATGGATATTCAAATGCCAGTTAAAAATGGATATGAGGCTGCAGAAGAAATTTTACAAATGAATCCGAAAGCCATAATTATTGCTTTAACGGCAGGAATATTTACAGGTGAAAGAGAAAAATGTTTGGAAATCGGAATGGTCGATTTTGTGGTAAAACCATTAGATAAAGAACTTTTTGACACCAAACTTTTAAAATGGATTAAAACACTTTAAAAGCAACTTTTATTACCTTTGCAATTCAATACGATACTAATGACTCAAAATAAAATAGGTTTCTCAAAACTAAGTAAAGAAGAAAAAATAAACTGGATAGCCACAAACCATTTTGCTAATCCTAATGAAGCGATAGCCGTTTTACATCAATATAAAAATTCTGATGAAGCACTTCAAAAACTGCACGATGAATTTATAGAAAACACACTAACAAATTTTTATTTGCCATTAGGTGTAGCGCCAAATTTCACCATCAATGGAAAGAATTATACTATTCCATTTGCGATAGAAGAAAGTTCAGTGGTTGCAGCTGCAAGTAAAGCTGCCAAATTTTGGGGCGCTCGTGGTGGATTCAAAACTACTATTTTAGGAACAGAAAAAATTGGTCAAGTGCATTTTATGTATGAAGGCGACAAACAAAAATTAACCGAATATTTTAACTTCGTAAAACCTTTTTTACTTTCAGAAACGGAAGGTATTACCAAAAACATGCAAAAGCGTGGTGGCGGAATTTCCGATATTCAATTAGTAGATAAAACCGAAGCTTTAGAAAATTACTACCAATTACACGCGACTTTCCAAACGAAAGACAGCATGGGTGCGAATTTTATCAACTCGTGTTTAGAGCAATTTGCGAAAACGTTCAAAAATAAATCAGAAGAATTTGGTATAGATTCGATTCAAATTGTGATGAGTATTTTAAGCAATTTTGTTCCGAATTGTGTCGTTCGAGCTGAAGTGTCTTGTCCAGTTTCGGAACTAAATGAAGATGCAACTATCACATCAAGCGAATTTGCAGAAAAGTTTTTAACAGCTGTTAAAATTGCAGAAGTAGAACCTTACAGAGCCGTAACGCACAACAAAGGCATCATGAACGGAATCGATGCAGTGGTTTTAGCAACAGGTAACGATTTCCGTGCTGTAGAAGCTGGTGTTCATGCTTACGCTAGTAAAGATGGAAAATATGCCAGTTTATCGCACGCTAAAATTGAAAACGGAATTTTCACCTTTTGGTTAGACGTTCCTTTAGCTTTAGGAACCGTTGGCGGATTAACGAATTTACATCCATTAGTAAAGTTTTCTTTGGAAATGTTAGGACATCCTTCTGCAACAGAATTAATGGAAATTGTAGCCGTTGCCGGATTGGCTCAGAATTTCGCAGCTTTACGCTCGTTAACCACATCTGGAATTCAACAAGGACATATGAAAATGCACTTGAACAACATTTTAAACCAACACCAAGCCACAAAAGAAGAAAAACAAATAGTTATCGCGCATTTTGAAAACCAAACCGCTTCGCATAATTTAGTGGTGGATTTTTTAGAGAGTTTAAGAGCCAAGTAAAAAGTAAAAAGAGCCAAGTAAAAAGAGCCAAGTAAAAAGTAAAAAGTTAAAAGAATCCAATAAAATATCTTTGCGAGCCTTGCGTAAAACCTTGCGAGCTTTGCGGTTAAACAAAGAAAAAAAACAAAAATCAGCGTTGCGAAGCATCTGTTAAATCAGCGTGCCAATTAACACAAACAAAAAAACACCTTTGTGAGCCTTGCGTAAAACCTTGTGAGCTTTGCGGTTAAATATTATGATGAAAAAATTCTACTCTAACGGAAAACTCCTAATCACAGGAGAATATTTGGTTTTAAATGGCGCCAAAGCTTTAGCGTTGCCTACTAAATTTGGGCAATCGTTAATCGTTTCTCCTTTGGTAGAAAAAAAAATAATTTGGACTAGTTTTGACACAGATAATAGCATTTGGTTTGAAACCGAACTTTCGTTTGAAGACATTGTTTTACGAAAAGACTTTGAAGAAGAACATACTATAAAACACACTTTAGTCGAAATTTTACATCAAGCGAATCTTCAGAATCCTGATTTTTTAGCTTCGGAAACGGGTTATAAAATTGAAACGGAATTGACATTTCCAAGAAATTGGGGTTTAGGAACGTCTTCCACCTTAATCAATAATATTGCGCAATGGTTGCAAATTGATGCGTTCGAATTATTACGAAAAAGTTTTGGCGGAAGTGGTTACGATATTGCTTGCGCGCAACACAATTCGGCAATAACGTATCAGTTAGATGCAGAAGAAAAACCTATTGTTGAGGTCGTTAATTTTACTCCAAATTACACGGAAAATATTTATTTTGTGTATTTAAATAAGAAGCAAAATAGTCGCCATGCGATTCAAAATTATATGAATAAGCAACAATTTCTAACTAAAAAAACCGCTACAATTTCTGAAATTACGAATCGAATGGCGCTTTCTCCAAATTTCGAAACCACAACCGGTTTGTTAGACCATCATGAAATCATTTTAAGTGATATTTTAGAAATAGAAACCGTAAAAGAACGCTTATTCCACGATTTCAAAGGAACCATAAAAAGTTTAGGTGCTTGGGGCGGCGATTTCGTAATGGTACTTTCCAAAGAAAATCCAACACACTATTTTACTTCGAAAGGTTATGATACTATTTTGACGTATGAGGAAATGATATTAATCTAATAATAGATTCTTAAACTTATACCCCAAAACCTTTTCCAATTTTTCACTGGAAACAATTTTTCCAATATTAGTTTCATTTTCTGTGAATAATGGAGCAATCAAATGGAACTGCTTAGATTTTTCGGTATAATAGTTTTTCCTTGTCGGATGATTGGGTGCTACTGCGTTGAAAGTTTCATTCCAACAGTTTTGTTTCACTAGCTCGCTAATAATACCAATACAATCTTCTTGATGAATTAAATTGATCGGCGCTTCCGGATTGGCAACATTGGTTTTTCCGGATAACATTTTTACTATGTTTCTGTCTTCACCAATTAAACCACCAAATCGGATTATTGTGGTTTGAAAATTAGAATTATTTCGTAACAAATTTTCGACATCCACTAGTTGTTTCCCGCTTTCTGTGTCGGGATGTAAAATACTTTCTTCTGTAACTGTCGGAATCAAATCGGATTCACTATAAACAGAAGTCGAACTAATAAAAATTATTTTTTCAATAGTAGTATTCTCAATAAATGGAATCAGATTTTTGATTTTATTTACAAACGTTTTCTCTGAAGTTGCTTCCGTAATTTTTCTCAATCCTGGCGGAATATCAATAATCAGAATTTCAGAATCGTTTAAAAATTCAGATACAGTTCCAGTAACTTGATTTTCTTCTAATCGAATTAAAAACGGTTCAATTTTATGAGATTGTAAAACGTCTAATTTACTTTCAGAAGTTGTAGAACCTTTTACTTCAAAACCAGTTTCAATTAATTTTTGGGCTAAAGGAAATCCTAACCAGCCACAACCTAATATACTTATTTTCATTTACATTTCTTTTTTAACCAATACATAACCTTCATTTTCCACTGCCATATAGCCTTGATCGTATACGAAATAATAAACATTTCCAGTTTTTGTGGTATACACGGAAGTAATTAAATCGAAATCGAAACCTTTACTAATTAGTTTGTTTTTAGTGGTTTTGGTTTTGCCTTCTGGGTTTAATTCGGATAAAACTCTATAATTTTTACGCAATTTGTTGTTAATGTTGCGCATTAAATTGGTGTGATCTTTATTCATTTTATTGTTGTAGGCGTTTCTGCAACCGTCGCTGCAAAACTTTTTGTCTTCTCGACCAACAATTTTTTCGTGGCATTCTAAGCAGTTTTTCATGGCGTATAATTTTTTTTATTTCGTAAAACTAAATTTTATTTCTTCCTTACTTTCTTCTAAATACACATATACATTCATTGAAGTTTCGCCAATTTTCTCATAGGTTAATCCATCAAAGTATATGCGGTTATTTTCAATTTTTATAAATTTAAATGTTTCAGGTGTGCTTTCTTCCCATGGTTTTAAGTCGCCACTAAAATGTCTAATTTGCATTAAAATGGTTTTGTCTTTTTCAATTATTTGACCGAATTCGTAAAAAGAAACTTTGTTGTCGCTAATCATTTTGAAACAAAACATCATGGTTTTTCCACTTGGAACGTCCCAGTTTTCTTGACAAACTCCAAATGAAGAAGTACCTTTCCAGTTTCCAGCCAACCATTTTACATCTTCTAATGTAGCGTTTGGCGAACCTTTTTCATCGTTATATTGTAAGGTGTTTTGAGAAAACCCAATGGAAGTAACAAAAAACACAAAAAGTAAAATGATTTTTTTTGAAGTAGTAGTTTTCATAGTAGTGCGTTTAATTTCAAGTAAATATACAATTTCTTTTCCAATTACAAACGACAACAATCACTTACAACCGATAGTAAATGAATAATTACCGAATAACCTTTTGAACGCGCCACATCTTTGCAGTGTCGAAATGAAACAACAAGTTCAATAACAATATCAAGATTCAATTCGATTTAAAATAAATATAAGATTTTTGGGATTTCTTTAATTTCTTAAATCTGTGTTTTAAAAAAGAATCATTTTTAATTAGTATAAACATTTAAATTTTAAACGCCATGAAATGAGTATTTCCTTAGGCAAAATCTAAGATAGATACGAATTACATAATTCAAATTAAATAACAAATAAATAAACGCCATTATGAAAAACAGAGTACAATTAATCGGACACGTAGGGCAGGAGCCAGAAATCAAGAATTTAGAAAACGGAAAATTAGCCAATTTATCTATCGCAACAAATGAAAATTATACGAATGCGAAAGGAGAAAAAGTAGAACAAACCGAATGGCACAGAATTACTGCTTGGGGAAAAACGGCTGAAATCATTGAAAAATATGTTTCAAAAGGAAAAGAAATTGCCATTGAAGGAAAGTTATCACATAGAAGTTACGAAGACAAAGACGGAATCAAACGTTATGTAACGGAAATTGTTGCTCATGAAATTCTTTTATTAGGAAGTAATTAATAAGAACATAACTAAGTATTTAAACAAAATTAAATTTACAAGCCATAAAATGAGCATTTCCTAAGTTGAAAACTTAGTTAGATGCGAATTACATCATTCAAATTAAATATAAACGCCATTATGAAAAATTCAGTACAATTAATCGGAAATGTTGGTCAGGAACCAGAAATTAAAACTTTAGAAACAGGAAGAAAATTAGCGAATATTACCATTGCTACCAACGATGTGTATTATAAAGAAAACGGCGACAAAGTGGAAAAAACGGAGTGGCACCGAGTTACTGCTTGGGGAAAAACAGCTGAGATTATTGAAAAATATGTTACAAAAGGAAAAGAAGTTGCCGTAGAAGGAAAATTAACGCACAGAAGTTACGACGACAAAGAAGGCAACAAACGGTATATTACTGAAGTTGTAATAAACGAAATCTTATTGTTAAGTAAATAATTTGGTGATGAAAGTTAAGGTATTTTCTATAGGATTAGAAGCTGAAAAGTTGGAAAAAGACCAAAATGTGTTGAATGAATTTTTAGCAACAGTCACTTTTAAGAAATCTAGTACGCAATATGTGGAAACAGAAAATTATTGGTCGGTGATTGTGCATTATGATGAAAATGAGATAACAAAACCAGCGAGTTTGGCACGTAAATCATTTGAAGATTTAACCGCAAAAGACCAACAAGTTTATATGTATTTGAAAGAATGGAGAACGAATAAAGCGGAAAAATTGCAACAGAAAAATTATTTGATTTGTCACAATTCAGAATTAATTGATTTAGCGATGTATAAGCCAAGTAACCTGGACGAATTACAACAGATTAAAGGTTTCGGACCGCAAAAAGCAAATAAATTTGGAGATGATATTTTAGCAATTTTGAATGCGGTGTAAATCGTGTTTAAATAAGAAGAGCAACATAAATAGTTGCTCTTTTTTATTTTTATTCGTTCATTAAACGTTCAAATTCTTCGAAAAACAAACCTAAATGGTAACCATCAACTAAACCGTGATGCACATGAACGGACATCGACATGAATTTTTTATCGTTGTCAGTTGTCATTTTTCCAAAAGAAAATTTCGGACAACTATCTGGAAAAGTAAAACTTCTGGAATGAGAAATTGAAGTAAAATTAATCCAAGGTAACGCTGAAAAATGCACAATGTTTTCGTTGTATTCTCTTGTGAAAAGTCCGGAAGTGTTTTTAACTCTAGAAGCTTCCGTATTGTAATTTTCAATAAAAGCATTTAGATTTTCGTTGTATTCAATTTCTGAAAAGCCAAATGTTTTATCGTCGCGTAAAATCGTTGATGAAATGTTTATTTTATCATAAATAAATACTTTTCCATCATGAATTCTATATCTGAAATTTTCTGTTTTATTAACTGCAACTAACGTTTTGTGTAAATAATAGGTAAAAAAACTTACGCCTAATTCTTTTGCTTTGGTGTAGGCTTTTGTGCAATCCAATTGAATGGTTGTGCCAAAAAAAGGTTCTTCAAATTTGCAGAAAAACTCAAAATGTTCTTTTCTGTTCCAAGTTGTTATGTCGAGTTTTTGCTTCATTTTTTAATTATAAAATCTCAAAAAGTTCGGTTAAATTAGCAATCGCTTTAAAATTTTCGTGTTGAATTTCAAAATCAATTTTTTCATATTCCCAAGTCGTGTGATACGGAATATGGATTCCAGTTCCACCAATATTTAAAACAGGTAACACATCCGACTTTAATGAATTTCCAATCATTATAAAATCTTTTGGATCACATTCTAAACGGTGTAACATTTTGTTGTAATCCAAATCGGTTTTATCGCTCATAACTTCAATGTGGTGAAAATAAAGTCCTAAACCAGAATCGTGTAATTTTCTATGTTGGTCTTTTAAGTCACCTTTTGTTGCCACAACCAATTTATATGATCCTTTCAATTGTTCTAAAACTTCGGTTACATTGGGTAATAATTCCACTGGTTTTTGTAATAAATCTTTACCAATGTTTATTATTTTTTCCATTGCGGTTCCATTAATTTGATGGTTGGTTAATTTCAAAGCCGCTTCAATCATGGATAATGTAAATGCTTTAATTCCAAAGCCATATAAAGGTAAATTCTTGACTTGGTGATTTAAAATCAACTGTAAAATTTCTTGTTTAGACGCAAAATTTTGAAACAATTCGCAAAATTTTGCTTGTGCCTCATCAAAATAAGGTTCGTTGTGCCAAAGCGTGTCGTCAGCATCAAATGCGATTGTTTTTTGTATCATGATTTTATTTTTTACCCAATTACCGCACCATTATCCACACCATCTGTATCTGGATTTACGAAAACCAATTTTCCTTCTGGTGTATTGGTTAATAAAAGCATTCCTTCACTTTCAACACCGCGTAAAGCTCTTGGTGCTAAGTTTACTAAAACGGTTACTTTTTTTCCAATGACTTCTTCAGGTGTAAAATGTTCAGCAATTCCAGAAACTATTGTTCTTACGTCAATTCCAGTATCTACTTTTAAAACCAATAATTTATTGGCTTTTGGCATTTTTTCCGCTTCGATGATGGTTCCAATTCGTAAATCAATTTTAGCGAAATCTTCAAAAGAGGTTGTTTCTTTTTGAGGTGTTACGGTTGCATTTTCAATTTGATTGGCTGTTTTTGTAGCTTCCAATTTGTCTATTTGTTTTTGAATTTCTGCATCTTCAATTTGTGCGAATAATATTTCGGCTTGACCGATTTTATGATTCGCTTCTAATAAATCCGATTTAGTTGAAACGTCATTCCAAGACGATACTTTGCTTTGCAATATTTTTCCTAATTTTTCAGATGTAAATGGTAAAAAGGGTTCGCATAAAATTTGTAAGGCTGTGGCGATTTGTAGCGCGACATACATTTGAGTTTTGACACGTTCCGGATTTTCTTTCACCATTTTCCATGGTTCTTCATCTGCTAAATATTTATTTCCTAAACGTGCTACGTTCATTAATTCACCTAAAGCTTCTCTGAATCGGTATCTTTCAATCGAACTTGAAATTACGGCTGGATACGCTTTCAATTCCGCTAATGTTTGTAAGTCAACTTCTGAATATTCATTTGGCGTTGGAACAATTCCGTCGTAATATTTATTCGTTAAAACGACAACTCGGTTTATGAAATTTCCGAAAATTGCTGCTAATTCATTATTGTTTCTTGCTTGAAAATCTTTCCAAGTGAAATCGTTATCTTTAGTTTCCGGCGCATTTGCTGTTAACGCATAACGCAAAGAATCTTGTTTTTCTGGGAAATCTAATAAATATTCGTGTAACCAAACCGCCCAATTTTTAGATGTCGATAATTTATTTCCTTCTAAATTTAAGAATTCGTTGGCTGGCACATTATCTGGTAAAATATAACTTCCTTCCGCTTTTAACATCGCTGGGAAAATGATACAATGGAATACAATATTATCTTTTCCGATAAAGTGAACTAATTTTGTATCTGCATCTTTCCAATACGGTTCCCAGTCTTTTCCTTCTTTGGCAGCCCATTCTTTCGTTGATGAAATGTAACCAATTGGTGCATCAAACCAAACGTATAATTTTTTTCCTTCTGCACCTTCAACAGGGACGTCAATTCCCCAATCTAAATCACGAGTTACAGCTCTTGGTTCTAAACCGCCATCAACCCAAGATTTCACTTGTCCGTACACATTTGGTTTCCAGTCGTTTTTATGACCTTCTAAAATCCATTCTCTTAAGAAAGATTCGTATCTGTTTAAAGGTAAAAACCAGTGTTTGGTTGCTTTTAAAATTGGCGTTTCACCAGTAATAGTACTTTTCGGATTGATTAAGTCAGTAGCATTTAAAGTTGAACCACATTTTTCACATTGGTCGCCGTAGGCTTCTGGATTGTCACACTTTGGACAAGTTCCTGTCACAAATCGGTCTGCTAAAAACTGATCGGCTTTGGCATCGTATAATTGTTCGGTAACTTCTTCTATGAAATCACCTTTATCGTATAGTTTTCTAAAAAATTCTGAAGCCGTTTTATGATGAATTTCAGAGGAAGTTCTAGAATAATTATCAAACGAAATTCCGAAATCAATAAACGATTTTCTGATAATTCCGTCATATTTATCGATTACTTCTTGTGGAGTAATTCCTTCTTTTTTGGCTTTCATTGAAATGGCTACACCATGTTCGTCACTTCCACAAATGAATGCGACATCTTTGCCTTGAAGGCGTAAATATCTAGCATAAATATCTGAAGGAACGTAAACACCTGCTAAATGGCCAATATGAATTGGTCCGTTTGTATAAGGCAATGCCGCTGTAATGGTATATCTTTTTGGATTTTGTAACATTTGAAATTATATTTAATGCAAAAATAAGTTTTTACACAGTAATAGGCGAATTTATTTTGATTTTGTTTAAATTTGAAATCAACATTTAAAACATTTCATGAATAGATATTTCTTAATATTTTTTCTTTCTTTAATTTCATATTCTCAACACAAAATGAAAATCCCACCTTATTTAAAAAAAGGCGACACCGTTGCTATTGTTTGTACCGCTCGTAAATTTTTTCCAGAAGAAGCGAAACCAGCTATTGATTTATTAGAATCTTGGGGATTGAAAGTGAAATTAGGTAAAACAATTGGGTTAGATAGTTGTCAACTTGGAGGTACAGATACGGAACGCGTAGCCGATTTTCAGGATCAATTAGATAATGATAATATAAAAGCCATTTGGTGTGCTCGTGGCGGTTATGGAACGGTTCGTATTATTGATAGGATCGATTTTTCGAAATTCAAAAAACATCCCAAATGGGTGATGGGTTTTAGCGATGTTACGGTTTTGCATAGTCATATTAATACTTTGAATGTGGCGACTTTACATTCGATTATGCCATTTACTGTTCCGAAAGCGCCTGAACCTGTGAAAGAAACCTTTAAAAACGCTCTTTTCGGTATTAAAAATTCGTACACCATTCCTTCAAAATCGTATGATAAAAAAGGTGTGGCTAAAGGTGAATTAGTTGGAGGAAATTTATCTATTATTTATAGTTTATTAGGTTCGAAATCATCAATTGATACGAAAGATAAAATTCTGTTTATTGAAGATTTAGATGAATATTTATATCATGTAGACCGCATGTTACAAAACATGAAACGCAATGATTATTTTAAAAATGTGAAAGGAATTATTGTGGGAAGTATGCGAGATATGCATGATAATGATATTCCTTTCGGACAAAATGAAGTACAGTTAATTACTGAAATTTCTAAAGAATTAAATATTCCAATTGCTTTTGAATTTTGTGCCGGCCATCAAAAAGATAATAGAACTTTAGTGCTTGGAAGTCAAGTAACTTTTGAAGTAAATGATAAAGAAGTTAAGTTGTCTTTCGAATAATAATTGGCACATTGACAAATTTATAATTGACTTATTGAACTATGGCAGAACACAACGAATTAGGAAAAATTGGTGAGGAATTCGCGGTTGATTTTTTGACTGAGAAAGGTTATGAAATTTTAGAAACGAATTGGACTTTTCAAAAAGCAGAAGTGGATATTATTGCACAAAAAGAAAACATTTTAGCGGTTGTTGAAGTGAAGACTAGAAGTAGTGTTGATTTTGGTTCGCCCCAAGATTTCGTAAAACCAAAAAAGATAAAATTATTGGTAAAAGCTATAAATGAATATGTTATATCTAACGATTTAGATGTGGAAGTTCGATTTGATATTATTGCCATTCACGCTAAAGGAAAAGAATTTGAAGTAGAACATTTAGAAGAAGCTTTTTATTATTTTGACAATTAGTTATAAATATAACAATTTGTTTTTTATATTTGTAAAAAAAATATAAGACAAATGAAAACAGTTGCATCGGTAGTTGAAAAATATTTAAAAACAAAGCCTTTTTTATTGAGTTCTTTATCTGAAGGGATAATAAATTTAACTTCTCTAGCTAGAATTATAATGCCTGAAATAGAAATGCATTTAGGTAAAGATATTAAGCAAGGTGCCGTAGTGATGGCATTAAAACGAATATCTGAAGAATTAGATTTTAAAATTAGTAATAGAATTACAAAAATTTTGCAAAACCTTGGTGAAATCACGGTTCGTTCTTCATTAACCGATTATTCTTATGAGATTTCAGATACGTTATTAGAAAATCAATCGAAATTGATGTATGAAATTAAAACGAATAAAAATGTATTTTACACTTCTTCTCGAGGTGTAAGTGAAACCAATATCGTAGTAAGTTCTGAAGTAAATTCTTTAGTTGAAGAATGTTTAAAAAATGAAAAGTTATTAAGTAAAAACGAAAATTTATCTTCAATAACAGTAAAATTACCTCAAGAGAACGTTTCTGTTCCGGGTGTGTATTATTATATTTTTCAATCGTTAGCTTGGGAAGGTGTTATAATTAATGAAGTAATTTCGACAAGTAATGAGTTTACAATTATTGTCAACGAAAATCAGATTGATATTGCTTTTAGTGTGATAAAAGATTTAAAAAAATAAATAAAAAAAAGCTGATAAAATTTTATCAGCTTTTTTTATATACTTCTTATTCCTCTTTTTTGGCGTCCATTACCCAAGTATCCATAAAGGCAGTTGTGTAATTTCCAGCAACATAATCAGGATGATCCATTAATTGTCTGTGGAATGGAATAGTAGTTTTAATTCCTTCAATATGAAACTCATCTAAAGCTCGCTTCATTTTATTGATAGCTTCTTGTCTTGTTTGCGCTGTTGTAATTAACTTTGCAATCATTGAGTCGTAATTTGGTGGAATCGTATAACCTGCGTAAACGTGCGTGTCTAAACGAACACCGTGTCCGCCTGGCGAATGTAAAACTGTAATTTTTCCTGGTGAAGGTCTGAAGTCGTTATAAGGATCTTCAGCATTAATACGACATTCGATTGCGTGTAATTGAGGTAAATAGTTTTTTCCAGAAATAGGAATTCCTGCTGCAACCATAATTTGCTCACGAATTAAATCGTAATCAATTACTTGTTCCGTAATTGGGTGTTCTACTTGGATACGAGTATTCATTTCCATGAAGTAGAAATTTCTATGTTTGTCTACTAAAAACTCAACAGTTCCAGCACCTTCATATTTAATGTATTCAGCAGCTTTTACTGCAGCAAGACCCATTTTTTCTCTTAATTCATCTGTCATGAATGGAGAAGGTGTTTCTTCTGTTAATTTTTGGTGACGTCTTTGAACCGAGCAATCTCTTTCAGAAAGGTGACAGGCTTTACCAAATGAATCACCAACAACTTGAATTTCAATATGTCTTGGTTCTTCAATTAATTTTTCTAAATACATACCGTCATTACCAAAAGCGGCAGCAGACTCTTGACGAGCACTTTCCCAAGCTTTTAATAAATCTTCTTGTTTCCAAACAGCACGCATTCCTTTTCCACCACCACCAGCAGTTGCTTTTAGCATTACCGGGTATCCGAATTCAGCAGCTAATTGTTCCGCTTGTTCGTAAGATTCTAAAATTCCAACAGAACCTGGTACACAAGGAACGCCAGCTTCAATCATGGTAGATTTAGCAGAAGCTTTATCACCCATTCTGTCAATCATTTCCGGAGAAGCACCAATAAATTTGATGTTATGCTCTTGACAGATTTTAGAAAATTTTGCATTTTCAGATAAGAAACCATAACCTGGGTGTATGGCATCTGCATTAGTAATTTCTGCTGCTGCAATAATATTAGACATTTTCAAGTAAGATAAATTACTTGGTGGTGGTCCAATACAAACGGCTTCATCAGCAAATTTTACGTGTAAACTTTCGGCGTCAGCAGTAGAATAAACAGCAACTGTTTTAATTCCCATTTCTTTACATGTACGAATAACACGTAGAGCGATTTCACCTCTATTGGCAATTAATATTTTTTTAAACATATTTTTATAATTAGATAATTAGACAATGTGTCAATTAGACAATTAATGAAGGAAGAAAACTTCTAACTTCTAACTTCTAACTTCTAACTTTTTATGATGGGTCAACTAAAAATAATGGTTGGTCAAATTCAACTGGAGAAGAATCGTCAACTAAAACTTTTACAATTTTACCTGAAATTTCAGATTCAATTTCGTTGAATAATTTCATAGCTTCTACTACACAAACTACATCTCCTTTGTTAATTGTACTTCCAACTTCTACAAACATTGGTTTGTCTGGAGATGGTTTTCTGTATAAAGTACCAATCATTGGTGACTTGATAGTGATATATTTAGCGTTATCTTCAGCGGTTGTATCTGCAGGTGTTGCAGCAACAGGAGCGGCAGCAACAGGAGCAACAGGTGCAGCTTGCTGAATAGCTTGTTGCATTGGTGCTTGTTGTACATAAGTAATATCAGGAGAATTACCTTCTAAAGTAGTTCTAATTGTAATTTTCACATCACCAGTTTCTAATTTTACTTCTGCTACTCCAGAATTAGATACAAATTTGATTAGGTTTTGAATTTCTTTTAAATCCATAATAAAGTTGTTTAGTTATAGTTTGTTATTGTTAATATGCCCATTTTAAATAAATAGATCCCCATGTGAATCCTCCACCAAATGCGGCAAAAATTAAATTGTCTCCTTTTTTAAATTTATCTTCGAAATCTGCTAAAAGTAACGGTAAAGTGGCAGAAGTGGTGTTTCCGTATCTGTGTATATTTACTAATACTTTAGATTCGTCCAAGTTCATTCTGTTAGCAGTTGCGTCAATAATTCTTTTGTTTGCTTGATGTGCGATTAACCAATTAACATCATCGTGAGATAAGTTATTGCGTTCCATTATTTTTTCGCTTACATCAGCCATTCCAGATACGGCATGTTTGAAAACCGTTTTTCCGTCTTGAAACACAAAATGTTGTTTGTTTTTAACTGTTTCTTCAGATGGAGGTAAAATTGAACCACCTGCATCGATTTTTAAAAACTCTCTACCAATTCCGTCCGATTTAAGAATTTCATCTTGCAATCCTAAACCTTCGTAGTTAGGTTCGAACAAAGCACACCCGGCACCATCTCCAAAGATAATACAAGTTGCTCTGTCGGTATAATCAATAATTGAAGACATTTTATCCGCTCCAATTAATAAAACTTTTTTATATTTTCCAGACTGAATAAAAGCAGCAGCGGTTGACATTCCAAAAAGAAAACTGGAACAAGCGGCTTGCAAATCGTATGCGAAAGCATTTGTTGCGCCAATTTGAGTTGCAACATATACACCAGTTGATGCCACAGGCATATCTGGTGTGGTAGTCGCCATGATTACCAAATCTATTTCTTTAGGGTCTAGTTTTGCTTTTTCTAAGAGATTTTGAGCAGCTTTTATGGCAAGGAAAGAGGTTCCTTTGCCTTCTTCTTTTAAAAGCCTTCTCTCTTTTATTCCGGTTCTAGATGTTATCCATTCGTCATTTGTATCAACTAAAGTTTCTAAAACTTGATTTGATAATACGTATTCTGGTACATACGAGCCAATTGCAGTAATTGCGGCAGTAATTTTATTCATATGTTTTAATGTTATTTTTTTTGGTAACATATGTATCGCATTTTGATTTGAATTTTCTTTCGAAAAAAAGTGTCTGTTGCGATTTCATAAATAAATAATTTTCTTTGCAAATTTATGTGCGTAAAGAGGCGAAAATTACGAAATATTTCGGAATTTTCTTAAAATACTATTATATAATTTTACTTAAAATAAAAAAACTCTCACGTGAGTGAGAGTTTCTCATTTATTTTAATGTAATTATACCATTGCTTCAGTCTTGTCGATAACAACTTGACCTCTGTAATACATTTTTCCTTCATGCCAGTAAGCTCTGTGGTATAAGTGAGCTTCACCTGTAATTACGCAAGTTGCAATCTGTTGTGCAGATGCTTTGTAATGCGTTCTTCTTTTGTCTCTTCTAGTTTTCGAGATTTTTCTCTTTGGATGTGCCATTTTGCAAAATTATTTATCCGTTAATAGTTTCTTTAAACCGTCCCATCTAGGGTCTATTTCTTTTATTTCTGTTGTTTTTGTTTCAGTAGGAGAAAATTTTTCCAAATTCTGTAATGCTTCTGTTTGTAATGTTCCGTCTTTTATGCCGGTGTGAATTCTTTTTGTTGGAACAGACAACACAATCATTTCATAAATATACTGGGCAACATTTACTTGAAACTCGTCATGAGGTAAGATGATAAATTCATCATTCTCATCATTAAATTCTTCTCCAAATCTAACTATCAATTTCATTTTCCCTTTTATCGGTAAATCAAAATCTTCATTGGTTAAATCACAAGCAACATTTACGGTTCCTTTGTGTGAAAAATTCAGTTCAAGCATATTGCTTTTTTTCTCTAATATGACTTTCATTTTGATGTCAGAACTGTTAAATTCATCATATCCAAAATGAGTAAAGAACGTATTGTTTACTTGAAACTCAAACTGGTGTTTACCCAGTTTTAATCCTGAAAATGGGATTAAAAAATCTTTTAATTTTTCCATACTATCAGTTTTCCCCTTTTTATAAGGGTGTGCAAAGATACAAAAATATTGGAATTACAATAATTTTCTTTGCTTTTTTTTAAATTAAACTTTTCCAGATGCTTTTTTTAATGGATTGTTGGTTAGTTCATTATATTCGATTCTGTTTTTGTGGATATCAATCGCACTATAAACGGCTTCTCGGAACGAACCTTCATTCGCTATGTTTTTTCCAGCAATATCAAAACCAGTTCCATGGTCTGGTGATGTTCTTACCTTATTTAATCCTGCTGTAAAATTCACTCCTTCACCAAATGACAGGGTTTTAAAAGGAATTAATCCTTGATCGTGATACATCGCCACAACCGCATCGTAATTTTTATATTGGTTCGAACCAAAAAAACTATCTGCTGAAAATGGACCAAAAACTTGGATGCCACTTTTGAAAATTTTCTCTAAACTTGGCTTTACAATTTCATCGTCTTCTTTTCCAATGACACCATTATCACCGCTATGTGGATTTAATCCTAAAACAGCAATTTTTGGTTTATTAATTTTAAAATCAGCAACTAAACTACGGTTTATTGTAGTGATTTTTTTCTCAATTAATTTCGAATTGATATGTTTTGATAATTCTGCAATTGGCACATGATCAGTTATTAAACCTACTTTAATGTCTTCATGAATCATGAACATTAACGCATCACCTTCTAATTGTTCGTTTAAATAATCAGTATGACCAGCAAATTTATAATCGTCTGCTTGAATGTTGTATTTGTTGATTGGAGCCGTAACTAAAACATCAATTTGGTTGTTTTTCAAAGCTGTTGTAGCTGCTTGAAAAGATTTTATAGCGTATTTTCCGATTTCCTCATCCAATTTCCCGCATTCTAAATTAACACCTTCGCGCCATACATTCAGTACGTTTATTTTTCCTAAAACTACTTGGTCTAGCTTGTCAATTCCTTGAATGAAGGCATTTAAATGGTATGATTTTTTTAAAAACGAAACGATTTTAGCATTGGCAAAAATAACAGGTGTACAAATCTCCAACATTCGAGTATCTTCAAATGTTTTTAATATTACTTCTGGTCCAATGCCGTTCATGTCTCCAATAGAAACACCAACAATTATATTTTCGGAATGTTTTACCATTTTTATTTCTTAATTTTGATGCAAATTTATAAAAATAAACCGTCATATGTTTACAGGTATCGTAGAAACTCTTGGAATAATTTCAGATATTAAAAAAGATCAGGAAAATATACACTTAACAATTCAAACAAATATCACAAATGAATTGAAAATTGATCAAAGTGTGGCACATAATGGTGTGTGTTTGACAGTTGTGAATTTATTTGACGATAAACACGTGGTAACTGCCATAAAAGAAACTATTGATAAAACTACTTTAGGGTCATGGAGAATTGGTGATAAAGTCAATATCGAAAGAGCTATGAAATTAGGAGACAGATTGGACGGACATATTGTGCAAGGCCATGTAGATCAAACGGCAATTTGTAAAAATATTGAAGATAAAGAAGGTAGTTGGGTATTTACTTTTGAGTACGATTCGACTTTAAATAATATCACTATTGAAAAAGGTTCGATTACTGTAAATGGAACAAGTTTAACTGTTGTGAATTCTAAAAAAGATAGTTTTAGTGTAGCGATTATACCATATACTTATGAAAACACCATTTTTCATACTTTTGAAATTGGTACAAAAGTAAATTTAGAATTTGATGTTGTGGGTAAGTATATTGCAAGAATGTATGAACTTCAGAATTAATTTATTTTTTTATAATTTTTGAAGATTGTCTTCCTGTATTGTTATGGAAATCGATAAAATAAGTACCAGAAGGAAAAGGAAAATCAAAAGTGTATTTTTTTGTTCCTATTGAATTAATATCGTCTTTAATAAGTTTTTTTACTAATTTCCCGTTGTTATCATATAAATCAATTAAAATATGATCTTCGGCTAAGAAGTCTATTTCAATATTTAATTTATCAGTTACTGGATTTGGAGAAATTATTACTTTTAGAGGTGTTCTTTCTCTATCTGTAAATTCAATATTTGAAAGGTTATTTGTGAATTTATAAATTGTTGTACCGCTTGCATAAGCAGTATTGCCAATAAAAAATATTCTATTTAGATTGTTTCCAATTCCTGTGTTAGTCCATGTTAAACCTCCGTCTAAAGTTTCATGAAAACCAGTAGTGTGACCACCCATCCATCCGCGATTTTCGTTTAAAAAGCCAACGGCCTGCACAACGCTTTCTGGTGCGTTAGTAAAAGTCCAAGTTGCACCACTATCAATGCTTTTAGCTAGTCTTCCTGGATTTGGAGTTACAGCCTCAACAGCGCTAAACATTACATTAGGGTTTGATTCTAAAATTTGAAATTTCCAAAAATAATCGCCAACAGTTCCTGAATTTAAAATTTCTGTCCACGTTAAGCCTCCGTTTGTAGTTTTTAAAATTACTCCTCCATTAGATTTGTTTCCTAAAGCATAACCTGTGTTTTCGTCAGCAAAAGATATTTCAACTAATGCATCAGCATAAGCTGACATGTCAATGTATTGCCAAGTGTTTCCGCTGTCTGTAGATTTAATAACAAATGCTGGAGTGAAATAAGCGCCACATCCATAAATAGTTGAAGTGCCAACACAGTCTAAACCACAAATTGCAACTGGGTTTGGAGTTATGTTTGTAACTAAGTTCCAAGTAGTTCCACCATCAGTAGTTTTGTAAAATTTCTGATTTAAAGTCCCTAAAAACCCAATATTTTCATCTAAAAATTCAATATTTCTAAAATAATGGGGGCTATCTAACATGCTGCCAGAGGTTTGTGAAATCCAATTTGCACCACCATCAGTAGTTTTGTAAACTCCATAATAATAGCCATTGGCCGCCCAGCCTAAGTTTTCGTTTAAGAAAAAAACATCATCAAAACGTTGGTTATTAATGTTATTAACCAATACTGCAATTCCTGGTAACGGTTGCCAAGTTTGCGCTGTCAGAAAATTTGAAATTAATATAAAAAGTAAAGTCAGTTTTTTCATAGCGATATGTTTTAAAGCAAAAAAAACCCCTAATTAGGAGTTTTCTTATTGTATAATTTTTGTGTAATAAAGTATCCTGTTATTAATGCAATAAAAAATAACACAACGACTCCACTGTCTATCGGAACACCTACTGGTGGTGGTGCAGGTGGAGGCGGTGGAGTAACTGCTGCAAGTATTTGCACAGAACTTAAAGCCGAAACTAAAAGAAAAAAGATTTGGGTAAAATTATTTTTCATGTTATTTTTTGTTTTTTTTAACATTTGATTTTACGAAAATATAAAATAAAATGTTAAAAGCAATTATTTTTTACTTTTTTTTTAAAAAAAAAGTGGTCCCACCTGGGCTCGAACCAGGGACCACCTGATTATGAGTCAGGTGCTCTAACCAACTGAGCTATAGGACCAGTTTTGAAAGTGCAATATTAAGGCTTATTTGCATTAGGTGCAAATTTTTTTTTAAAGATATTTAAAAATTAACGATAACTTGTTGTTAAATAACAATTTCTTGACATAATTCAATTAAAACACCATTCGTGCTTTTAGGATGAAGAAAGGCAACTAGTTTATTGTCAGCTCCTTTTTTTGGCGTTTCATTTAAAACTGTAAATCCTTCACCTTTAAGGCGTTCAATTTCTGTATATATATTTTCTACATCAAAGGCTATGTGATGAATTCCTTCCCCCTTTTTTTCTAAAAACTTAGCAATCGGACTGTTTTCATTTGTGGCTTCTAATAATTCAATTTTATTTGGGCCACACATAAAAAAAGATGTTTTTACACCTTCACTTTCCACTTCTTCTGTTTTGTAAGCAGGTTGACCAAAAAGTTTTGAAAATAATTCGTTCGAATTTTCTAAATCACGAACAGCAATACCAATATGTTCTATTTTTCTCATTTGTTTACGTATTAATATGCAAAAATAATCATTCAAAAATTTAAATCTGCTTATTTTGTTTGTAAAAATTGTATTTTTGCACCATGGAAACAAATAGACAAAAAAAAATTGGCGCATTATTGCAAACAGACTTAGTTGATATTTTACAAGGTGAGATTAGAAAAAATTCTATTTCTAACCTAATTATTTCAGTATCAAAAGTGAATGTTACGTCAGATTTATCAATTGCGAAGGTTTATTTAAGTGTTTTTCCTTCAGAAAAAGGACCAGAATTATTGGCGGCTATTAAAAGTAATGCGCCTTTAATTAAGCACGATTTATCGCAACGTGTTAAATTGCAATTAAGAAGAGTACCAAATTTAATTTTCTTCATTGATGATAGTTTGGATTATATTGAAAAAATTGACAATGCACTTTCAGGAAAAGAAAACCCAATTGAAAACCCAGAATTATTAGAAAAAAGAAAAAGATCATAAATTGAATTTTCCGTTTTACATAGCCAAAAGATATGCTTTTAGTTTGTCTAAAACTACCGCTATAAACGTAATAACTTTTATAGCTTCTTTTGGAATTATAGTTGGAGCCATGGCACTTTTTGTTGTACTTTCTGTTTTTAGCGGCTTGCGCGATTTCAGTTTAAGTTTCACCAATGCTACTGATCCTGATTTACGCATCGAAACCTTAAAAGGGAAATCTTTCTTCATTTCTGAAACTCAAGAAACTCAGTTAAAATCTTCTAAAGAATTTGCTAAGTATTCTAAAATTGTTGAAGAACGCGCTTTGTTCTACTATAATAATAAGGAGCATGTGGCGTATTTAAAAGGTGTAGATAATAATTTTAGATCGGTTAATAATTTTGATAAATTTTTATATGCTGGAGATTGGCTAGAACCCAACACAAATCAAGTTGTAGTAGGTTCTGGTATTTCGAGAAAATTGGCTTTAGGACTTTTCGACTTTAATAATGTATTAGAAGTATATATGCCAAAACCGGGTTCGGGAATGATTGAAAATCCTGAAGACGATTTTAATAAAGCACCATTACTGACTTCTGGAATTTTTCAGGTTAGCGAAGATATTGATGAAAAATATATTTTTTCTTCCATTCCGTTAGCGCAAAGTTTACTAAATTACAAACCGAATCAGTTAACCTATATCGATTTTAAAATGGCGCCAAACGTATCCGAATCAGATGCGATTGCAACCATTAATAAAATATTCCCAAATCAAGTAAAAGTCAAAAATAGAGCGCAATTAAATGATGCTTTGTATAAAATGCTGAATACGGAAAACATTGCAGTATATCTTATTTTTACTTTAGTAATTATAATCGCCTTATTCAATTTAATTGGTGCGATTATTATGATGATTATCGAAAAGAAAAGCAATCTGAAAACCTTATACAATTTAGGAACGGAAATTAAATATTTAAAAAACATTTTCTTATTTCAAGGAAATATCATTTCTATATTTGGTGGAATCTTAGGTTTAATTTTAGGAATTATCGTAGTTTTAATTCAACAACAATTTGAATTAATCATGATCACACCTTCATTAGCCTATCCAGTTGTTTTCGAAACCAAAAACATATTAATTGTATTGTTTACGATTGTAATTTTAGGATTCATAGCTTCTAAAATTGCTAGTAGCACCGTATCTAAAAAATTATTAGAATGAGAAAAATTGTAATTGTAGTAATTGGATTGGTTTTATTCGGATGTAAATCTTCACAACCAACTTATAGATTGAATCAAGAAATGGAACTTAATTTAATTTTAAACGATTGGCATAAAGCGGCAGCTGAAGCAAATTTCGAGGCTTATTTTGGTGCGATGTCAGAAGATGCTATTTACATCGGAACGGATCCAACTGAAAACTGGAATAAACAAGAATTTATAAAGTTTGCTAAACCTTATTTTGATAGAGGTAAAGCGTGGAATTTTACAGCTTTAGATCGAAATATTTATTTCACTTCAGATTTAAAAATGGCTTGGTTTGATGAATTACTAAACACACAAATGAAAATTTGTCGCGGAAGCGGTGTTTTAGTTGATGAAGGAAACGGAGACTGGAAAATCAAACATTATGTGTTGTCTATGACGGTTCCAAATGACAATGTAAATGAAGTCGTGAAAATAAAATCTTTGATTGAAGATAAGGAAATTGAAAAACTAAAAAAACGCGAGTAAAATATCAAATGAGAAATAAATTTTTAGGGCTACTATTTAATATAATAATATATGGTTTGCCGATTTATTTTGTAGTGTCATTATATTTATATTATTCTTCTATGAACCCCAAAAAAAACATAATAAAAACTGTAGGTTGTGTAAATGGAAGAACTACTGGTCGCGGTCCTAAATCTGATATTGTTGAATTTAATTATAAAGGAAAAATATATAAAGCTGAAACAGGTTTAGATTCTGAAAATGGTGAAAAGTTTATCGTTGAATTTGAAAAAGATAATCCATCTATCAATAAAGTAAATGATTACGAACCCGTTTTTTTAAAAGGAGAAGAAGTTAGTTTCGCAATTGGTTATTTAAATACCTATAATACTAATTGTTTTAAGTCTTTAAGTTTTTATACATACTATGTAGATGGTAATAAGTATGAAAAATTTTTTACTCCACTCGAAAATTCAGATTTAAAATATCCAAATGCAAAAGAAGGTTATAATTATATAGTAAAATATTGGAATTTTAATCCGCAACGTTCCGTAATATTATTAGATAAGAAAACAGATAAATCTTTATATGACATTAAATAAAAAAGCAACTTTTTAAAAGTTGCTTTTTTTGTATGCTATTTATAAATCGTTTCTTTTAAATTCTTAAACATGTCAACGGTCATGTTATCCATATCGAAATCGTTTTTCCAACCCCAATCTGCTCTTGCAGAACTATCATCAATACTTGCTGGCCAACTGTCGGCAATTTTCTGACGGAAATCCGGTTCGTAAGTAATCGTGAAATTTGGATAATGTTTCGTAATTTCTTCAGCCAATTGTTTTGGAGTAAAACTCATTCCTGATAAATTATAAGAAGAACGAATTTTAATATCATCGGCATCCGCTTGCATAATACTAATCGTAGCTTTTATCGCATCGTCCATATACATCATCGGTAAAGCCGAATTTTCAGATAAAAAACTCGTAAATTTTCCATCGGTAATCGCTTTGTGATAAATATCCACAGCGTAATCTGTAGTTCCACCACCAGCTTCGGTACTCCAACTAATTAAACCTGGATATCTAATGCTTCTAATATCTACACCATATTGTTTATGGTAATATTCCGCCCAACGTTCACCAGTTTGTTTTGAAATTCCGTAAACAGTACTTGGTTCCATAACGGTATATTGTGGTGTGTTTTCTCTTGGAGTAGTTGGTCCGAAAACCGCGATACTTGAAGGCCAAAATATTTTTTTAATTTTTCCCGCTTTCGCTAAATTTAATACATGAAATAAAGAATTCATGTTCAAATCCCAAGCAAATGCTGGGTTTTTTTCGGCAGTTGCAGATAATAAAGCTGCCATTAAATAGACATCAGTAATCTGATATTTTTCAATTAATTGCTCAATCTGATTGTAATCTAAAGCGTTTACCACTTCAAAAATCCCATTGTTTACAACGTCGTTTTCTAATTTTCTAATATCGGAAGCCACAACATTTTCAACGCCATAGGTTTCACGTAATTTTGCAGTAAGTTCGGTGCCAATTTGTCCACAAGCGCCAATGATTAATATTTTGGTTTGCATAGTTCGTAGTTTTGTTGCACAAATATAAAATATTGACCTTAATAATAACTCATTTATTTGTCTGTTTTTTCCGAATTGTGTTATAACAAACATTTAACGCAATTTTCTAAATAATACTATAAACATTTGTAAATTTGCAATTCATAATTCCAAAAAGAATGAATTTTTTTAAAATACTTATACTTTCTGTTTTTAGCAGTCTTTTGTTTTTTTCTTGTAAAGATGAAAATGAGCAGCTATTGCTAGTTGAAAAAATGGAGAAAAAAAACAGAGAATCTTTCGAACAAATCAATAAAGCATGGATGTTAAACATTCCAAATGCGAGTATTGAAGTAAGTTCGGTATTAAACCAATGGAAAGAATGGCAAAGTTTTGAACAAGAAATCAAACAAAAACCAAAATCAACCATTAGCGCGTTCAAACAAAAAGTTCTAAATTTAGTTTCCAAATCGGATAGTTTACATTTAAATGTGCCATCAAGATTTAACGAACCACAAGTACGAAGCAGAATTGTAGCCCTACAAACCAAAATTTTAGCTTTAGATACCTATTTTTCTTTGGACATTGTGCCTCACGAAAAAGTGCAAGATTTAATTGCAGCGATAAATAAAGAAATGACCGCTTTTTACATGCAATGTGAAGAAATTGTAGTAAAAAGTAGAATTCCAACTGAAATTGGCGAACCAAGAATTATCAGCGTAAGCGATACAACCAGAAATGCAAAAGCTATAAATTTTGACGATTTAGAGCAGCAACAAATATTAGATAAAAATAAGAAACCCGATTTAAAAAAAGTTTATAATTAATTTTTTAATTCCGGTTTACAAAATAAAACACTTTGAGTAAATCAGAAATCCTTCAAAAATATCAGCAAAATCCTAAAATTGGACAAATTGCTGAATTTTTTGCGTCTCGTAAAAAAATAAATGCTACTGGTTTGGTAGGTTCTTCACTATCTTTTGTAGTGGATGCTTTGTTTAAAAAATCTGAATTGCCTTTTTTATTATTATTTAACGATAAGGAAGAAGCGGCGTATTATTTAAACGATTTAGAAACGTTGATTAATGATCAAGATGTGTTGTTTTATCCAGGTTCTTTCCGTCGTCCGTACCAAATTGAAGAAACTGATAACGCTAACGTTTTGTTGCGCGCCGAAGTTTTAAATAGAATCAATTCTCGAAAAAAACCAGCCATAATTGTTTCTTATACGGATGCAATTTTTGAAAAAGTAGTAACTCGAAAAGAATTAGATAAAAACACCTTAAAAGTTAGTGTAAACGATAAATTATCTATCGATTTTATTAATGAAACGCTGTTTGAATACAATTTTAAACGTGTCGATTTCGTATCAGAACCGGGAGAGTTTTCGGTTCGTGGTGGAATTATTGATGTGTTCTCATTTTCAAACGATATTCCATACAGAATTGAATTTTTTGGTGATGAAGTTGATAGCATTAGAACCTTCGATATTGAAACACAATTGTCGAAAGAAAAAGTGTCTAAAATTGCCATTATTCCCAACGTAGAAAATAAAGTTTTACAAGAAAAACGTGAAAATTTCTTAGATTATATTTCAGAGAAAACCGTAATTGTTCTTCAAAATACCGATTCATTAGGAAGTAAATTAGACCGATTATACGATAAGGCAAAAGAAGCGTATTCGAAATTAACACTCACGATAAATCATTCTAAACCCGAAGAATTATTTGTCAATCAGGAAACGTTTTTAAAAAGAGCTTTAGATTTTTCGGTTATTGAATTAGATAAAAGTCCGGTTTTTAAATCGGAAAAAGTGGTTCAATTTCATACACAACCACAACCTTCGTTCAACAAACAATTCGATTTGTTGATGAATAATTTGAACGATAATTACCATAACGGAATCAAGAATTTTCTGTTTTCTTCAAACGAAAGTCAAGCCAAAAGATTCAAAGAAATTTTTAAAGACATTGATGAAGACGCCGCTAAAAATGTAAAAGACAAATACGATACTATCGTTTTTCCATTATTCTCAGGTTTCGTTGATACAGAATTACAAATAGCCTGTTATACCGATCATCAAATTTTTGAACGTTATCATAAATTTTCTATCAAAAATAACGCTTCCAAAAAGCAAACGGTGACATTAAAAGAGTTAACCGCTTTGTCAATTGGCGATTATGTGACGCACATCGATCACGGAATTGGGAAATTCGGAGGTTTACAAAAAATTCAAGTTGAAGGCAAAACTCAAGAAGCAATTAAACTGGTTTATGCCGATAATGATATAGTGTATGTGAGTATTCATTCACTTCATAAAATTTCAAAATATACTGGAAAAGACGGTGCGCCACCAAAAATTTACAAGTTAGGAAGCGGCGTTTGGAAAGCTTTAAAGCAAAAAACAAAAGCCCGTGTTAAACATATTGCATTCAATTTAATCCAATTGTATGCGAAACGTCGTTTGGATAAAGGCTATGCTTTCGGGCCAGATTCGTACATGCAAAAAGAATTGGAAAGTTCTTTTATTTACGAAGATACACCAGATCAAATTACCGCGACTCACGATGTGAAAATGGATATGGAAAACGACCGTCCAATGGACAGATTAGTTTGTGGTGATGTCGGTTTTGGAAAAACGGAAGTGGCGATTCGTGCCGCATTTAAAGCAGTTGATAATGGAAAACAAGTAGCGATTTTAGTACCAACAACCATCTTAGCCTATCAACATTACAGAACATTTACCGAAAGGTTAAAAGACATGCCCGTTACGGTCAGTTATTTGAACCGTTTCCGTTCTGCAAAACAAAAAGCTGAAACGTTAAAAGGTTTGGAAGAAGGAAAAGTGGATATTGTAATTGGAACACATCAATTGGTAAATAAAAATGTGAAATTCCGCGATTTAGGTTTGTTAATTGTGGATGAAGAACAAAAATTTGGTGTCAACGTAAAAGATAAATTAAAAACGATTGCAGCTAATATTGATACTCTTACTTTAACCGCAACTCCCATTCCAAGAACGTTACAGTTTTCGTTAATGGCAGCGCGAGATTTATCTGTAATTACAACGCCACCGCCAAACAGATATCCAATTGATACTAATGTCATTCGTTTTAGTGAAGAAACCATTCGTGATGCGATTTCGTATGAAATTGAGCGTGGCGGACAAGTATTTTTCATCAATAATCGAATCGAAAACATTAAAGAAGTTGCAGGAATGATTCAGCGCTTGGTGCCGAATGCGAAAGTCGGAATTGGTCACGGACAAATGGATGGAAAAAAACTGGAAGAATTAATGTTAGCTTTCATTGAAGGCGATTTTGATGTTTTAGTCGCAACAACCATCATCGAAAGTGGTTTAGATGTACCCAATGCGAATACAATTTTCATCAATAATGCGAATAATTTTGGTTTGTCCGATTTACATCAAATGCGTGGTAGAGTAGGGCGAAGCAATAAAAAAGCCTTTTGTTATTACATCACGCCGCCAGATTCTGTAATGACAGATGATGCGAGAAAACGAATCAATGCTTTGGTGCAATTTTCAGATTTAGGAAGCGGATTCAATATTGCGATGAAAGATTTAGAAATTCGTGGTGCTGGAGATTTATTAGGTGGGGAACAAAGTGGTTTTATCAATGAAATTGGTTTCGATACGTATCAGAAAATCATGAATGAAGCTATTGACGAATTAAAAGAAAATGAGTTCGCCGATTTATATAAAGAAGAAAACGACATCGAAACGAAAGAATTCGTAAAAGAATTTCAAATTGACACCGATTTCGAATTGCTGTTTCCAGATGAATATATTAATAATATTTCGGAACGATTGAGTTTGTATAGCGAATTAGGTGCTGTGAAAAATATTCTAGATTTAGAAGCTTACGAAAAACGCCTAATTGACCGATTCGGACCGTTGCCAAAAGAAGCAGTTTCTCTCTTAAATAGCGTTCGAATCAAATGGAAAGCGAAACAAATTGGTTTAGAAAGATTGATTCTGAAACAAAACAAAATGGTGGGTTATTTTATTGGTGATCAGCAATCTAATTTTTACCAAAGTAACCGATTTATGCATGTGATGAAATTCGCACAACAAAACGTAAATTTATGTAAAGTGAAGGAAAAAGAAACTAAAAACGGATTACGACTTTTAATTACTTTCGAAAACGTAAAAAGTATCAACAAGGCGTTGGAATTAATTGAAATGATATAATCTTAAAAAAGTTGTGAGCATCTTTCAAAAAAAAAACTTATTTTTACACGTTAGCATACTAAATAACCAAATTTATAGTTATTTATAAAAATTATGACATTGAAAAAGACTCAATTAAAATATATACTTTCCTTTGGTATTATTGCCATTCTTTTGGCATGTTCTACTAAAAAAGACAATTTTGTAAATAGAAAATGGCACTCTGTTAATACGGAATACAATGTGCATTATAATGGAGATCTTGCCTTACAAAAAGGAATTACAGATGTTAAAGCTACCTATTCTGATAATTTTTGGGAAGTGCTTCCGCTAGAACGAATGCAAATTACGGAAGAAGAACAAAAACCAGGCGATACTAAAAACCCAAATTTTGAACGTGCCGAAACCAAGGCTACTAAAGCGATTCAGAAACATTCCATGAATATTGGCGGTTATGAAAAAAACAATCAAATTGACGAATCGTATTTAATGTTGGGTAAAGCTAGATACTACGAACACAGGTATTTACCAGCAATGGAAGCTTTTAATTATATTTTATACAAATATCCAAATAGCAATAATGTATATCAAGCACAAGTTTGGCGAGAAAAAGTAAACTTAAAATTAGAAAACGAACAATTAGCTATTAAAAATCTTAATAGAACTTTAAAAGGTCAGAAAAAAATTAAAGGTCAAGATTTAGCAGATATAAATGCGGTTTTGGCACAAGCTTATATTACTACAAATGTTTTAGATAGTGCTATCGCTTCGGTTAAAATTTCAAAAAAAGAAACCAAATTAAAAGAAGAAAAAGCGCGTTACACGTTTATTTTAGGACAATTATACGAGAAATTAAATTACAAAGACAGCGCTTTTGTGGCCTATCAAGAAGTAATTGATATGAAACGAAAATCACCTCGTAACTATACTATTTATTCGCATTTAAAACAGTCGACACAATTTGATTTTGAAACGGGTGACTCAATTGCCTTTCATAAAAAATTAGACAAATTGCTGGCAAACATAGAAAATAAAGGTTTTAGAGATGTAATTCATCATCAAAGAGCCGCTTTTTATGATAAAAAAGGGAATGATAAATTGGCAATTGTACATTATAACAAATCGTTGAAAAATATGTCTACCGACAGGTATTTGGCGGCTTCAAATTTCAGAAATATATCCAACATCTATTACAGAAAGAAAAATTTTCACACTTCAAAAAAATATTTAGATTCCACTTTAATTCATTTGACTGAGAAAAGTAATGAGTTTAAGTCTTTAAAAAAGAAGTTAGAAATCCTAACAGATGTGGTCAAGTATCAAGACATTATCCGTCAGGCTGATAGTGTAATTGTGGTTTCAAAAATGTCACCATCGGAAAAAAATAAATATTATCAAGATTATATCGATAAACTAAAAATTTCAGATTCAATTGCCGCAAAAAAACTATCTATAAATGGAAGTGTAACGAATCAAAATTCGAAATCGGATATGAAGTCGCCAGACTTGCCAAACGAAAATATGTTGTTGCCTCCAGGTGCTGGTGGGTCGTTTCCTCCGCCAACAATGTCGCCTCTCAAAAACCCTGTAATTGAACCTCCATTAACAAAAAACACTCCTGCGGATTTTATTGCAAATGCTGGCGGAGTGCAAAGTAGTTTTTATTTCTATAATCCAGCTACATTGGCGCAAGGAAAATTAAATTTTAAGAAAAAATGGGGAGATAGAAAATTAGGTGACAAATGGAATACAATAGCGACATCTAAACAGAATTTAATAGACGCTACTAATACAGTTGATATAGTAGAAGATGACATTCAAGATAAAATTAAAGATGTTGTAGTAGAACCTAAATATACAACCGCATTTTATATTGAGCAATTACCAAAAAATTCTAAAGTTTTAGATAGTTTAAACATTGAAGCGAATTATGCGCGTTTTCAACTTGGTTCTATTTTTAAAGAAAAATTAAAAGAAAATAAATTAGCTATCACTTCATTTGAAGATATTTTAGTGAATAAGCCAGAAAGCAAATTAGTTTTGCCGACATACTATAATTTGTATCAATTGTTTGGTTCTGAAAATGGTGAAAAAGCTACAGCTTATAAACAAAAAATTATTTCAGAATATCCAGAAAGTAGATATGCTTCTGCATTTAATAACACGGCTATAAATGCTGATGTCACAGCAAATTCTGAATTTAACACTTTATATTCTAAGGTTGAAAAAGGTTTGTTTAGAGAGGCAAATGTTGAGGTTGATGCTTTGGTGAAAAAATACGATGGCGATGAGTTAAATGCGAAATTTGACGTATTAAAAGCTAAAATTTCTGCTAGACTATTCGGACTTTCGGCATATAAAACGGCTTTGCAGAAAATTGTAAAAAACTATCCTAAAGGAGAAGAGACTAAAAAGATTGAATCGATTTTGACATCTGATATTCCAGCTTTAGAAGCTTTGGAATTTGGAGCAACTCCTAAATCATTTAATTTAGTTTTTGTAACGAATTATCCAAACGAAACTTCGCATAAAAACTTAATGGAGAAATTAAACAAATACGCTAAAGAGTCTGGTGATGCTAAAATTAAAGTATCGAATGATATTTATAGTGTAGAAAAAAACATGATCGTTTTACATGGAATTTTAAATAAAATGACAGCAGAATCAGTGGCGAATTATCTAAAAGAACATAAAGATTATAAGTTAAAAGATACGCCTGTAATTATCTCAAATGAAGATTATAAAGTGGTGCAAGTCAAGAAAAACTTAGAAGAATATTTAGCTAAAATCAAGTAAACTATGCTAGATAAAAAACAAAAAGCCGACTACGATTTACTAGGAAAAACAAACCGAATTGTAGAACAAACTACAATTACAGGAAATATAGTTTGTGCTGCCGATTTGCGCTTAGATGGCGAATTAATTGGTGACATAACTTGTAAAGGAAAAATTGTATTAGGTCCGAAAAGTAAGGTTGAAGGAAATATTACTTGCAAAAACATAGATATTGAAGGAAAGTTTAATGGTAAATTAGTGGTGGAAGAATTACTTGGAATCAAAAAAACAGCTAAAATATCTGGCGAAGTTACAGTTGGGAAATTAGCTATCGAACCAGGTGCGATTTTCGAAGCCAGTTGTGAGATGAAATCTAAATAATCAAACCAAAATGAAGAAAACATTATCTGTTTTATTACTATTGTTATCTTTACTTTCTTTTTCTCAAAACCAAGAAATTGGTCAAAACTTTATTGAAATTTTATTAAAACAAAAAAACTTCGAAAAAGCATTAACTTTTTTAGATGCTTCCATAAAAGATAAGGTTACAGTTGACTTTTTGTCTAAAACTTCAAATCAATTAGATGCACAATTAGGCGCCTATCAAAACACAATTTCTGTTACAAATAAAGGTGATGTTTTTTCGTATTATACGCAATTCAAAAACATGGCTTTAGATTTTGATATAAGTTTTAAAGAAGATAAAATTGTAGGTTTCTTTTTAAAACAACATCAAGAGGTTAATGCAAACGATTATAAAATTAAAAGTGGAACAATTGATTTAAAAGGAACTTTATTAGAAGCTGAAAAATCTTCTATTTTAGTTGTTTTTATTCATGGTTCTGGCACAAATGACAGAGATGAAACTATTGGCCCGAATAAGCCTTTTAAAGATATGGCAGAAGCTTTTCAAAAAGAAGGAATTGCTTCTTATCGTTTTGATAAAAGAACAAAATCTAATCCAGAAACTTTTTCTGATGAAAGTACAGTTGAAGATGAAGTTGTAGTTGACGCTGTTGCGATTGTAAATCATTTTAGAAGTTCTGAAAAATTTAAAAACCATAAAATAATTGTTTTAGGTCATAGTTTAGGTGCTTTTATGATGCCAAAAATTGCTAATTCTGTTTCTTTAGATAAAGCAGTAATGATGGCTGGAAATGCAAGGGGTTTGCAAGATGTGATTATAGATCAATACGTGTATTTGAATTCATTACATCCTTCAGAAGAAGGAGCTAAAGAAGTTGAAAAAGTTTCTAAGCAAATTGAATTTTTGCATTCAAAAGCTTTTGATTTAAATACTAAGAATGATCAACTTCCTCTAGGTTTATCTGCAAAATATTGGCAATCTTTATTAAATTATAAGCCTCTTGTAGAAGTTAAGAAAGTTGCTATTCCATTATTAATTCTAAATGGAGAACGCGATTATCAAGTAACTATGAAAGAGTTTAATTTATGGAAAAAGACTTTAGCGAAAACTAAAGCTCAATTTATCAGTTATCCAAAATTAAATCATTTGTTTATTGCTGGTGAAGGTACGCCAAGTCCAGAAGAATATGCTGTAAAAGGAGAAGTGGATAAACAAGTAATTGGTGATATCATTACTTTTTGTAAATTATAAGTATGGCTAGTAGACCCTCAAATAAATGGATGCAATTAATCAGTATACCCGCTCAAATGGGTGTAATAATATTCTTATTTGCTAAAATTGGAATGTATATTGATGAAAATTATCCTAATAAAAATAATATTTGGTTTTTAGTTTTTACATTACTCGGAGTAGCACTATCGTTATATAATATAATTCGTCAGGTTAATAAAATAAATTCAGATAAATAATGGGTTTTTACATATACAGTTTTCTTTTTTTGCTAGGATCTACTTTATTAGGTTATTTTGTTTTAAAGTTTTTGTCTAAATCGAAAGAAGATAATTTAGGATTTTGGTTTTTATTTGTTTTAACCTTAAAAACTATTCTTTTTTACTTTTTTTTACAATACATTTTGTTGAGTTTTTATAAGTTTTATTATGAAGATAAGATTTTTATTTGCGGTTTATATATGTTTTTTGTGGTTTTAGAAGTTTTTTTTGTGTCAAAATTGTTAAAAAACCAAAATTAAATAGTGAAACTAAAAAATATTAAAAAAATCTCATTTCAATCTTGCTATATTAATAAAATTTGTACTTTTGCAAAAAAATTTAAACAATAAAATACAATATCTCAAATGGTGATTTCTAACAAACCACTGAATTTATTTTTAGCGATAGCGATTTCAATATTGCCTTTTCTTGGTTTTTCTAATGCAGAGAATGACACTTTAGTTCATTCTACTGAGAAAAAGACTGTTGAAAATGCTCACAAAACTGAAGGTCACCATGTTGTTGGTCCTGTGAATTCACCAGATGCAGTTTCAGCTTACATTGAGCATCACTTACAAGATTCACATGATTTTAACTTTTTCTCAGATGGAGAAACAGGAAAACATTATGGTTTTTCATTACCTGTAATTCTATGGGATAATGAGTTGAAAATGTTTTCTTCTTCAAAATTTCATAACGAATTAGAAGTAGCAAATGTTGATGGTTCTTTTTATAAATTACATCATGGTAAAATTTACGTTTCTGACGCTAAGGGTTCGTTGAATTTAGATGCGAAACAACATCCTTTAAATAAAATGCCTTTAGATTTTTCTATTACAAAAAATGTTGTTTCAATGTTATTTGTGGCATTTATGGTTTTCTTTATGTTTACTAGTTTAGCTAGAGCATATAAGAAAAACGGAAGTATGCCAAGTGGTTTTGGTAGAGTTTTAGAGCCACTAATTATTTTTATTAGAGACGAAATCGCAATTCCAAATATCGGAGAGAAAAAATATAGAAAATTTATGGGTTATTTGTTAACTGTGTTTTTCTTTATTTGGCTTTTGAACTTATTAGGGATGACTCCACTAGGAATTAACGTAACTGGAAATATAGCAGTAACAATTTGTTTAGCTGTGTTTACTTTTATCATTACGCAATTTAGTGCTAATAAAGATTATTGGAAACATATTTTCTGGATGCCAGGTGTGCCAGTTCCAATGAAAATTATTTTAATGCCTATTGAATTGTTAGGGACATTAACTAAGCCATTCGCTTTATTAATTCGTTTGTTTGCAAATATTACCGCTGGTCACGTTGTGATTATGAGTTTAATTGCAATGATATTTGTTGGTAAAAATTTGGCTTCTGATTTACCTATTTCAATTGGGTTGACATTGTTTATCTCTGTTATTGAAATCTTAGTTGCGTTTTTACAAGCTTTTATTTTTACAATGTTATCGTCATTATTTATTGGTATGGCGGTACAAGAACATGATCATGATGATCATCATTAATAGATTTTTAATACAAGTTTAATTTTAATATATATATTATGAACATTCCAATGTTAGTAGGTGCAGGTTTAGTGGTAATCGGTGCTGGTTTAGGTTTAGGTAAAATCGGTGGTTCTGCAATGGATGCTATTGCTCGTCAGCCAGAAGCTGCAGGTAAGATCCAAACTGCAATGATTATTATTGCTGCATTATTAGAAGGTTTAGCATTCGCTGCTTTAATCTTAGGTAAAGCTTAATTAAAAACAAACAAAACCTGCAACGGTTGGTTGCAGGTTTGTTTTATTCTAAAAAATTAAATTAATTACAACTCAAATATAAAATGGATAAGTTAATTAACGATTTTTCATTCGGATTATTCTTCTGGCAATTAATAATATTAGTAGTATTGATACTATTAATGGTTAAATTTGCTTGGAAGCCAATTATGAATACTATTACTGAGCGTGAAGAAGGTATTAAAGATGCTTTATTATCTGCTGAAAATGCTAAGAAAGAAATGATGGCTTTAAAGTCTGATAACCAAAAATTATTAGATGATGCTCGTGCTGAAAGAGATATGATGATTAAAGAAGCTACTGCTATCAAAGAAAAAATGATCGCCGATGCTAAATCTGAAGCTCAAAATCAAGGCGCAAAAATGATTGAACAAGCGAAAGCTACAATCGAAAGCGAAAAAAATAATGCTGTTGCTGAAATCAAAAATCAAGTGTCTTCATTATCTTTAGAAATCGCTGAAAAATTATTAAAAGAAGAATTATCTAACAAAGAATCTCAAACTAAATTAGTTGAGAAAATGTTAGCTGATGTTAAATTAAACTAATCTAAAGTTATGTCAAGAGCTGCGATTAGATACGCAAAAGCAATTATAGAAATCGCTACAGAAAGTAATAATACTACTGCTGTAAATAACGATATGAAAACCATTGTTTCTGCAATCAAAGAAAGTGAAGAGTTAAAAGACTTTTTATCTAACCCGATTGTTAATGGTACGGTAAAAATGAATGCGTTAAGCGAAATTTTCCCATCTTTGCAAACGGAAACTAAAGGTTTGTTTCAGTTGTTGTTAGCAAATAAAAGATTTGAAATTTTGTCTGCAATAGCAACTCAATTCAATAATTTATTTGACATTGCAAGTGGTGTTGAAAAAGCTGTTGTTACTACAGCTGTTCCTTTAACTGCCGAATTAGAAGTCTTAGTTAAAAATAAGTTGAAAGAATTTTCTTCAAACACAATTTCTATTACGAATGTAGTAGATGCTTCAATTATTGGAGGTTTTGTTTTAAGAATCGGAGATAAACAATACAATGCTTCTGTTGCTAATAAATTACAACAGTTAAAAAGAGAATTTACATATTAAATAAATACCATTAAATATATATAAAATGGCAGAAATTAAACCAGCTGAAATTTCAGCAATATTAAAGAAACAATTATCAGATTTTCAATCTGGTGCTACGTTAGAAGAAGTAGGTACTGTACTACAAGTTGGTGATGGTATTGCTCGTGTATATGGTTTATCAAATGCTCAATACGGTGAGTTAGTGCAATTCGACAACGGATTAGAAGCTATCGTATTGAACTTAGAAGAAGACAATGTTGGTGTGGTTTTATTAGGACCATCAACAGGAATCAAAGAAGGTTCAAATGTAAAAAGAACTAACAGAATTGCTTCTTTAAAAGTTGGTGAACAAATGGTTGGTCGTGTAGTTAATACACTTGGTGAACCAATTGATGGTAAAGGACCAATCGGTGGTGAATTATACGAAATGCCTTTAGAGCGTAAAGCTCCTGGAGTTATTTTCCGTCAACCCGTAACTGAACCATTACAAACTGGTATCAAAGCTATCGATGCGATGATTCCTGTTGGACGTGGACAACGTGAATTAGTTATTGGTGACCGTCAAACTGGTAAATCATCAGTTTGTTTAGATACTATCTTAAATCAAAAAGAATTTTACGATGCTGGACAACCAGTATTCTGTATATATGTTGCAATTGGACAAAAAGCGTCTACAGTTGCTTCAATTGCAAAAACATTAGAAGAAAAAGGTGCAATGGCTTATACGGTTATTGTTGCTGCAAATGCTTCTGACCCAGCTCCTATGCAAGTATATGCTCCTATGGCAGGTGCTGCAATTGGTGAATATTTCCGTGATTCAGGTCGTCCTGCTTTAATTATTTATGACGATTTATCTAAGCAAGCAGTTGCTTACCGTGAAGTATCTTTATTATTAAGAAGACCTCCAGGTCGTGAGGCTTATCCAGGAGACGTTTTCTACTTACACTCTCGTTTATTAGAAAGAGCTTGTAAAGTAATTAACGATGATAATATCGCTAAAAACATGAATGATTTACCAGATTCTTTAAAAGGAATTGTAAAAGGTGGTGGTTCATTAACAGCTTTACCAATTATCGAAACACAAGCGGGTGACGTTTCTGCATATATCCCAACAAACGTAATTTCGATTACGGATGGACAAATTTTCTTAGATGGAGATTTATTCAACTCTGGAGTACGTCCTGCAATTAATGTAGGTATTTCTGTATCTCGTGTTGGAGGTAACGCACAAATTAAATCAATGAAAAAAGTATCTGGTACTTTAAAATTAGACCAAGCACAATTCCGTGAATTAGAAGCTTTCGCGAAATTTGGATCTGACTTAGATGCTGTTACTTTAAACGTAATTGAAAAAGGTAAACGTAACGTGGAAATCTTAAAACAAGGTTTAAATGATCCGTTCGCTGTAGAAAACCAAGTAGCAATTATTTATGCTGGAACGAAAAACTTATTAAGAAATGTTCCTGTTAATAAAGTAAAAGAATTCGAAAAAGATTATATTCAATTCTTAACTTTAAAACATAGAGATGTTTTAGATGCATTAAAAGCTGGTAAATTTGATGATAACATCACAAATGTATTAGAAGCTGCTGCAAAAGAAATTTCTGCAAAATACTAATTAATTTTCGATTAGCCAATGTGCCTATTATTCAATTAATTGGCACATTGATAATTGTCAAATTGACACATTAATAAAATGGCAAACTTAAAAGAAATACGTAATAGAATTGTATCTGTATCGTCAACGATGCAAATCACTTCTGCTATGAAAATGGTTTCGGCTGCTAAATTAAAAAAAGCACAAGACGCTATTACTGCAATGCGACCTTATTCTCAAAAATTAACAGAGTTAATTCAAGGTCTAAGCGCTTCTTTAGAAGGTGATGTTGCTGCTAATTATACGACTCAAAGAGAAGTAAAAAAAGTTTTAGTAGTGGCTATTACATCAAACAGAGGTTTGTGTGGTGCTTTAAATTCAAATGTATTAAAACAAGTTAAAATTTTAACTGAAAAATACGGTCACGATAATGTTGGTATTTTTGCCATTGGTAAAAAAGCAAATGATGGTTTACACAAAACAAACTATGTAATTGCTAACAGAAGTGATCTTTTTGATGATTTAACTTTTGATAATACAGCTGAAATCGCACAATCATTAACACATTTGTTTTTAGATGGTGAGTATGATAAAATTGAATTAGTGTACAATCAGTTTGTAAATGCGGCTACTCAAATAGTTGTAAACGAACAGTTTTTACCATTAGCACCAATTAAAGGGGCTAGCGCAATTTCATCGGATTACATTTTTGAACCATCAAAAGAAGAAATTGTTTTAGAATTAATACCAAAATCGTTAAAAACGCAATTGTACAAAGCGGTAAGAGATTCTTTCGCTGCGGAACACGGTGCGCGTATGACTGCTATGCATAAAGCAACAGACAACGCAACTGATTTAAGAAACCAATTGAAGTTAACATACAATAAAGCGCGTCAAGCTGCAATTACTGGAGAAATCTTAGAAATTGTTGGTGGTGCTGAAGCCTTAAATAACTAATATTCTTATTTAAAGTTAATTTTTTTATAAATACTAAAAGTCTCAATTTATTGAGACTTTTTTATTTTATATATTTGTGGAAACAGACCAATAACTACTATGAAATATTTTTTTACAGCTTTTCTTTTCGCATTTACTTCAATATTATCTTCACAAAATCTTCAATTAGAAGAAATTATGAAAGGCAATGAATTTATTGGACAACAACCTTCTAATCCACGTTGGTCGGTAGATGGAAAAACCATTTATTTCGATTGGAATCCAAAAAATCAAATTGGCGATCAAACGTATTATTGGCAACACGGTTTCACTGAACCAAAATTGCTTCCAAAATCAGATATTAATTTTTCTGAAATTCAGTATCAAGGACAAGAGAAGTTTGATGTTGTGTATTACACCAATCAAGGCGCTTTGTTTTCGTACCATAAAAAGACAAAAGAAAATAAAGTTATCTATCAAACCACTTCTACTATCAATTCGATTCAAAGAAGTGTCAACCCGAATATCATTTATTTTCAACAAAACAGAAACATGTATCAATTGAATGTTGTTAATTTTCAATTATTACAACTGACTAACTTCAAAAGCGGTACAGCTTCTTCCGATGCGAGTAAAGACAATTTTCTAAACTTACAACAAAAGGAATTGTTCCAATTTGTAAACGAAGAAAACGCCAAATCAAAATGGAACGAAAAGCAATCGGAAGAAAATAAATTAAAATTCCCTTCTGAGATTTTTTATGGTTCTAATACAGTAGAAGCTATTAAAATCAATCCAAACGGAAAATTCGTAACCTATAGATTATCGGATTATCCAACTTCTAAAGACACAAAAGTTGAACATTTTATTACAAGTGATGGGTATACCAAAAATAAATCGGCACGTGAAAAGGTTTCAGTAAATAACATTAGTAAACACAAAATGTATGTCTATAATGTAGAAAAAGATACTTTTTTTCAAATCTCATTTTCTAAATTAACTGGAATTAAAACTTTTCCAAAGTATTATCAAGAATATGAAAATTTAAAGGATTTGGAACCGGTTGAAAAAGCTATAACTATGCAAGCTCCAGTGTATAACGCCACTGGTAATTTAGCGGTTTTTGAAGCGAGAAGTTTAGACAATAAAGACCGTTGGATTCTTCAATTAAACCTAGAAAATGCTACAATAACAGAATTAGAGTACCAACACGACGAAGCATGGATTGGTGGTCCAGGAATTCCAGGATACAATTTCAGTAACGGAACTTTAGGTTTTTTAGCAGATAACAAAACGATTTATTTTCAATCAGAAGCCACAGGGTTTTCTCACTTGTACACTTATAATTTAGAAACTAAAAAGAAAACCCAACTAACCAATGGGAAATGGGAAGTACGTGAGGTAGTTTTATCAAAATTGTCTAATTCATTTTACATTACAACTACAGAAACACATCCAGGAAATCGGTCTTTTTATAAATTGGATATTAATTTGGGTAAGAAAACACCAATTCTAACCAATGACGGAGCTTTTGAAATTGAATTATCACCAGATGAAACCAAATTGGCAATACGTTATTCGTACATCAATAAACCTTGGGAAATTTATGTGGCTGAAAATAAATCGAATCCAACTTTAAAACAAATTACGTTTTCAACTTCTGATGCCTTCAAAAAATACAATTGGAAAACACCAGAAGTTATCTCTTTTAAAGCCACTGATGGAACTGATGTTTATGCAAGAGTCTATAATCCGAAAGTAGAAACTAAAAATAAAGCGGCTATCATCTTTGTTCACGGCGCAGGATATTTACAAAACGCCCACAAGTATTGGAGTACGTATCACAGAGAATACATGTTTCACAATATGTTATCCGATTTAGGTTATACGGTTTTAGATATCGATTACCGAGCAAGTGATGGTTACGGACGCGATTTCAGAACAGGAATTTACCGTCATATGGGTGGAAAAGATTTATCAGATCAATTAGATGGAAAAAAATATTTAGTGGAAAAATTAGGAATTGATGCGAATAAAGTCGGAATTTACGGCGGTTCATATGGTGGATTTATAACTTTAATGGGATTGTTAACTAAACCAGGAGAATTCAAAGCAGGTGCAGCTTTACGTTCAGTTACCGATTGGGCACATTATAACCAAGGTTACACGGCAAATATTTTAAATTTTCCAGAAACAGATGCAGATGCTTATAAAAAAAGTTCTCCCATTTATTTTGCTAATAACTTACAAGACAAATTATTAATGCTTCATGGAATGGTGGATGACAACGTACAATTTCAAGATATTGTAAGAATCACTCAACGTTTTATTGAACTAGGAAAAAAAGATTGGGATTTAGCTGTTTTTCCTGTGGAAGCACATGGTTTTCTAAAATCGTATTCTTGGACAGATGAATACAGAAGAATTTTAGAATTATTTAATGAAAATTTATTAGATAAAAAGTAATGGAAATTCGTATTTTAACTCAAAAAACAGAAATGTTACAACATTTGGATATGGTAAAACAATTATATCCTGATTTTACGATTGAAAAATATGGCAGGCTTTTAGACGATATGTTAAATGCTAATTACCAACAAATTATCGTTACAAAAAACAACCAAACGATTGCTTTAACAGGAGTTTGGATTGGAACGAAATTATGGTCAGGGAAATATATTGAAATCGACAGTTTTGTGGTTCATGAAGCTTTTAGAGGTCAAAAAATTGGTGATATTTTAATTGAAGAAGTACATAAAATTGCGAAAAAAGTTAACGCAAATCAGATTGTATTAGATGCGTTTACAACCAATTTCGCAGCAGGAAAATTTTACATCAATCACGGATTTGAACCAAAAGGTTTTCATTTTGTTAAAGTTTTAAATTCATAATTATGAAAATATTCGTCTTAATTATAGTAGCTTTTTTAAATATGAATTCTTGTTCTTCAGAAAAATTGAGTCAAGAAGGAAAACAATATATAGAAAAAATAACCTATCAAAATTGGGTTGGAGGCGTAAAAGGTGCTGGTGGCGGAACTATTTTAAATATTTCTCTATTGAAAAGTTTACCATCAAATATTGAATTAATAAAAATTCAATTTCAAGAAAGAGAAGGAATTATTACAAAAGTAGAAGATTTATCCTATCAAGCCTCAATCAGACGATTTGATAATATGAAAGAAACTGTCCCTACACCAACAATCATAACCGATTTAAAACACAACCAAGCCAAAGTGTTTTTTAAAATTGATGGAAAAGAAAGTAGCGTGATTTTAGATGATGTAAAAGAATTACCAATGTTAGTGTATCCGTCTGCAAAACCAAGAAATAATTAACTATTTTTGTTGTTCTAAAAAATAAAAATTGAGCGCTAATAAAAATCTTTTAAAACAAACCCTTATTTACGGTATTGCAACTGTATTGCCTCGTGTAATCAGTTTTTTATTGGTGGGTTTGCATACAAATTACATGCCTAAACCTGAAATGTATGGAGAGGTTACAATTTTGTATGCTTATATGATATTTTTTAATATTGTATTGTCTTACGGAATGGAAACTGCTTTTTTTAGATTTTATCATAAACAAGAAAACAAAAAAGAAGTAATCAGCACAGCAACTGTTTCTATATTTTGGAGTACGATTTTGTTTTTATGCATCACACTTTTATTCCAAAAAACACTTGCAGGATTGTTAAACGTAGATAAAGAATACGTCAACTACGCCATTTGGATTTTAGCTTTCGATGCCTTAGTGATCATTCCTTTTTCCAAACTTCGAGCAGAGCAAAGACCAATCAAATATTCGGTTTTAAAAATTTCAAATGTCATTATTAATATGTTGTTGAACGTATTTTTATTGGCCATTTTACCAAAATTAGCACATGCTAATCCGCAAGGATTTTGGAGTACTTTTTACTCTGAAGACTATCAAATTGGTTATGTTTTTTTAGCGAATTTAATTGCAAGTTTATTCACTTTTGTGTTGTTTATGCCACATTATTTTCAACCGAATTGGTTGTTTAATAAAGAGCTTTGGCAACAAATGCTTAAATATGGTTGGCCTATTTTATTCGCAGGTTTGGCTTTCGGAATTAACGAACATTTAGATAAAATTTTATTGTCAGAATGGTTAGATCCAGCTACTGCAAAAGCTGCGGTTGGAGCCTATTCCGCTTGTTATAAAATTGGTTTGTTTATGGTTTTGTTTCGAACCGCTTATACTTTGGGTATCGAACCTTTTTTCTTCAGTCAAGCTGGAAATGCGAATGCACCACAAACTTACGCCACAGTAACAAAATATTTTGTCATTTTAGGTTCTTTGATTTTATTAGTTGTCGTTGTTTTTGCAGATGTTGTGAAATTTTTTTTAGTCAGACAACCAGAATATTGGGAAGCTATGAATATTGTTCCATTAATCATCATTGCCAATTTCTTTTTAGGGATTTACACGAGTTTATCCGTTTGGTATAAGTTAATTGATAAAACTATAATTGGGGCTTATATTTCAGTAGTTGGAGCCGTAATTACTTTAAGTTTGAACTATGTTTTAATTGTAAAATTCGACATGAGCTACGTAGGTTCTGCCATTGCAACCATTTGTGCGTATGGAAGCATGATGGTCATTTCTTGGTATTTAGGAAGAGAAAAATATCCAATTCCTTTCGAAATGAAAAAGATTTTAATCTACCTTTTTGCTTCGATAACTTTGGCTTGTATTTCATTTTATGTAGATATTTTAAGACAAACCTACATTTTCGGAATACTTGCAATCATTGGGTTTAGTTATTATATTTACAAAAACGAAAGAGAAGTAATTTTAAGAATTATTAAACGAAAATAATATCAAATAAACCTGAAAGGTATTCATGACCTGTCAGATTTTAATTCAAGAATCATGCAAATAAAAATCATAAATAAATCGCAACATCCATTGCCAAATTACGAAACTAACGCTTCAGCTGGAATGGATTTACGTGCCAATTTAACCGAATCAATCACACTTAAACCATTAGAAAGAACGTTAGTGAAAACCGGACTTTTTATTGAATTACCAATTGGTTTCGAAGCTCAAGTACGACCAAGAAGTGGTTTAGCCTTCAAAAAAGGAATCACCGTTTTGAATTCTCCAGGAACAGTTGATGCCGATTATCGTGGTGAAATTGGTGTGATTTTAGTAAATTTATCAAATGAAGATTTCGTAATTGAAAACGGAGAAAGAATTGCACAACTTATCATCGCCAAACACGAACGCGCCGAATGGCAAGAAACTATCGAACTAACAGAAACTTCTCGTGGCGAAGGCGGATTTGGAAGTACTGGAATTAAATAAGTGTTCAGTTTAAAAGACTTAACGTCTTAAACAAATAAACAAAACCTTGCGAACTTTGCGAAAAATCTTTGTGACTTTGCGGTAAAAAAATAAAAAACATATGAAAATAATCGTACCAATGGCAGGCCGTGGATCTCGTCTTCGTCCTCATACTTTAACTATTCCAAAACCATTAATTCCAATCGCAGGAAAACCAATCGTACATCGTTTGGTGGAAGATATTGCCAAGGTGATTAATCAACCTATTGAGGAAGTAGCGTTTATCATTCACGAAAGTTTTGGTGAAATTGTAGAAAAAAATTTACTGGCAATTGCTACAAAAATTGGAGCAAAAGGAACTATTTATTACCAAAACGAAGCTTTAGGAACTGGTCACGCCATCATGTGTGCGAAAGATTCTTTATCCGGACCAGCTGTTATCGCTTATGCAGATACTTTAATTCGTGCAGATTTCGAATTAGATGCTACAGCAGATTCTGTAATTTGGGTGAAACAAGTAGAGCAACCAGAAGCGTTTGGTGTAATCAACTTAAATGAAGCCAACGAAATTGTAGAATTAGTTGAAAAACCAAAAGAATTTGTATCGGATTTAGCCGTAATTGGAATTTACTATTTCAAAGATGTTGCGGTTTTAAAAAATGAATTGCAAGCGGTTTTAGATAACAACATTATTCACGGTGGCGAATACCAAATTAATGATGGTATCAAACAAATGATGGCGAAAGGAATGAAATTCGTACCAGGAAAAGTAGATGAATGGATGGATTGTGGAAATAAAGATGTTACTGTTGATACGAATAACAGAATGTTAGGATTTTTACAAGAAGATGGTGAAGATTTAGTGGCTGTAGATGTTCGTTTAGACAATTCTCAAATCATTCAACCTTGTTTTATTGATGAAGATGTGTATATCATTGATTCAGTTGTTGGGCCAAATGTTTCTATCGGAAAAGGTTCACATATTCAGAATAGTAAAATCAAAAACAGCTTAATTCAGACACACGCACATATTAAAAATGCAAAGTTAGATAACGCCATGATTGGAAATCACGTAAACTATAATGGCGATTTCACCAGCGTAAGTTTAGGCGACTATTCAACAATGGAATAATTTTTGATACTTGTCATTGCGAGGAACGAAGCAATCTCATAATCCGAATAAAAAATAAAATCCAATAAATCAGCGTTGCGAAGCATCAGTAAAATCAGCGTGCCTATAAACAAATGAAAAAAATAATAGCATTTCTTTTTCTTTTTCAACTTTCTTTCGGACAAGTCAATCTGGAGGAAGTGGAAATCGCATATAAAGATTCAATTCATAAAACCGTAAAGTTTGATATTGGTGATGTGGATAATAATAAAATAAATGATTATGCTATTATTGATATGTATAAAGATAAAGATGCAGATCCAAATGAAGTTGTTGAGTATATTATAAACATCAAGTTTTCAAATAATGATTTCGAAATGGGTTTTTATCCTTGTGAAGCAATTTGTATTGCAAAAACAATTGATGTCAATGAAGATGGAAGTAATGAAATCATAATATTTTCAAAAACGCATGAAGGTTGGTGGTATGATATTTATATTTGGACTTTCAAAAATAAAGAATGGGAAGAAGTGGCTAAAACAAAAGGTTTCTGTTCTGTTAATGAAGATTTTGAAAATAGAGTAATAAATAAAAACGGAAAATATTTTCTTGTAGGCGACGACTATGAACTTGCTAAAAAAGGAATTATTAAAAAATTAAAAATTAAGTTAAATTAATCAACGCTTTGAAGTTTTAGTAATATCTGCGTAACAACAAAACATGAAAAAAATAATAGCATTTCTTTTTCTTTTTCAACTTTCTTTCGGACAAGTCAATCCAGAAGAAGTGGAAACTGCGGAAAATGAATTTGAAACTAATTTTTATGAAGCTTTAAAACAAAAAGCGATTGAAAATTACGACAAAGCCATTATTTCATTAGAGAAATGTTTGCAAAAAGAACCCAATAATCCAGAAGTTCACTATCAATTAGGGGTTAATTATTTGAACCAAAGAAATTATGTGGAAGCGGAAGCGGCCTTTCAAAAAGCAGTCGATTTAGAACCCAAACAACGTTGGTACTGGAACGGTTTGTACGACGTCTATTACCAAACTAAAAATTTCAATAAATCTATTCCAATTGTCGAAAAACTAGTAACTTTCGATGCAAATATGAAAGAAGATTTGGTGTCGTTGTACATGACTACGCAGCAATTTGATAAAGCCAAAATCGTAATTGACGATATTGAAAGCAAAGGAACTTTGACTAAAGCCATGGAAACCTACCAAATGCAAATTCAAAGTATGTCGAATGGTGTAAAACCAAAAGTTGCCGACTTAGAAGCCGCCATAAAAAGCAATCCAAAATCGGAGCAAAATTATATCGATTTAATTTATCAATATTCCACAGAAAATCAAGAACAAAAAGCATTTGAAACGGCTTTATTACTAGAAAAAGAAATACCAAATTCCGATTTAGTACACGTAAGTCTAATCAAATTCCACATCAATGCCAACGATATTCCGAAAGCTACAGAATCGTATAAAAGAGTAGTGAAAAGCAATAAAATCGACTTTAAAATCAAACACCGAGTATTAAACGAGTTTTTGATTTTTGCGACAAAAAACCCACAATTGCTAACAGAAATTGACAATACGTTAACGTATTTCGACAATACTATTGGAATGGATGTCAACAAAGAATTAGGAAAGTTTTTTTACAATAAAAATAATTTCGAATTGGCTCAAAAATACGTGGAAAAGTCAAATGGGAATGATATTGAAGCCATCGATTTGCTTTTGAATATTTACGATTTCAACAAGCAATATGAAAAAATGGCCAAGAAATCTGAAGAATATATCGACTTATTTCCAACCAAAGCCAATTTGTATTATTACGCAGGAAAAGGAAATAACAACTTGAAAAACTTTAAAAAAGCAAAAGACTTTTTAGAAATGGGAATTGAATACGTAATTGATAACCCAAATTTAGATGCCGGATTTTGCAAACAATTTATAATTTGTGCCGACGGATTATCAGACACAAAAATGAAACAAACCTATCAAAAAAGATTAGATGCCTTATCTAAAAAATAATATGAAAAATTCAAATAAAATAAAAAACGTCAGTTCGAGTATTATTTATTCCTTTTTTGGAAGGAGTAAAAAATGTATCGAGAATAGATTTTTATTGCTTGTTGTAGTAGCAAGTCTTTCTTTTTCTTGCAAAACAAAAAAAACAGTTGCAGAACAAGCAGTTGCAGAACAAGCAGTATCAAAAAACAGAGCCAAAGAAATCATTCAAAAACATTATGAAAATGTGCTGAATTTTCAAACCGCTTCTATTCGTTCTTCTGCAGAATATCAGGATAAAAAACAATCTATTTCCATTAATGCGGATATCAGAATTAAAAAAGATGAAATCATTTGGATTAACCTGAAATTTTTCGGAATTCCAATGGCAAAAGCATATATCACACCAACACGTGTGAGTTATTATGAAAAAATAAACAACACGTATTTTGATGGAGATTATTCTATCTTAACTAAAATGTTAGGTACCGATTTAGATTTTCAAAAAGTGCAAAATTTACTTTTAGGAAGACCAATTGATAATTTAACGAAAGAAGAATTTATCGCAGAAATTGCCGATAATTTATTTCAATTGAAATCGAAAAATAAAACAGATATCGAAAAAGCATTCAGTTTTGAAACTGCAAATTATTTATTAAAGAAGCAATTCATCAACCAAACTTCTAAAAACAGAAATGTATTGGTAAATTATCCGTCTTTTACGAATCAGGACAATATGTTCCTACCAACTGGCGTTTCTATTTTAGCCAATCAGCAAGATCAGGTGAAAATTGAGGTAGAATATAAAAAAATTACGTTTAATGAAGCATTATCGTATCCTTATTCTATTCCAGATGGGTATTCTAAAATAAAAATAGATTAATTTCGCAAAAAAAAATTCTAGCATGAACAAATTTCTTTTAACCCTATTCGTTGTGTTTTTCACCTTGTCCGTTTCTGCGCAAATTGACGAGAAAGAAAAGTTGGAACAAAGAAAAGAACAATTACAAAGAGAATTGTCTGAAGCCAAAACTAAACTTCAGAACGAAAAGAAGAAAGAGAAATCAGTTTTAAAAGAAATTGCTGGTCAGGAAGCGCAAATTAAAATTTCTGAAAAAATCATTTCTACTATCGCCAAACAAGCTCGAATTTTAGATGACAATATTTATTTAACGCAATTAGAAATTAATAAGTTGAATAAGGATTTGAAAATCATGAAAGAAGATTATGCGAAAATGATGGTAAAATCGTATAAAAGCCGTTCAGAACAAAGCCGAATTATGTTCGTGTTGTCTTCAAATAGTTTTTTGCAAGCCTACAAGCGCATGCAATATATGAAGCAATATGCAGGGTATAGAAAACGTCAAGCGGAAGAAATTAAAATCAAACAAACCAGATTAGGTGTTGCGGTTACTAGTTTACAAACCAACAAAAAGGAGAAAGAAGTGGTGATTGTTGAAAAAACAAAAATCAAAGCGGAACATGAAAAACTAAAGCAAGAAAAAGAACAAACCGCAAAATTAATCCAAAAAGACAAGAAAAAAATTGCAGCAGAAATTGCTAAAATGGATAAAGAGCGTAAAGCTATCGATAAGAAAATCAAAAAAATGATTAACGATGCGATTGCCGCAGAAAATAAAAAAAGAAAAGCAGAACAACAAGCAGCAGCTAAAAAGAACGGCGTTACAACTCCTGTAAAAGTAACACCTGTTTCTTCTACAAAAATTGAATTAACACCAGAAGGTAAATTATCTTCAGACAGTTTTAAAGCTAATAAAGGTAGATTACCTTGGCCAGTTGCTAAAGGTTATATTTCAACAGGTTACGGAGATGTCCCGCATCCAGATTATAAAAATATCGTCATTCATAACAGTGGAATCGATATTACAACTGATCCGGGTTCTTCTGCAATGGCCGTTTTTAGTGGTGAAGTATCTGGAGTTCAAGTGTCTCAAACTACTAATACTTATACGGTTCTTGTGCGTCACGGAGATTTCTTCACGGCATATAGTAACTTAAGTAACGTTTCGGTTTCGGTTGGAAATAAAGTGTCAGCCAAACAAGTTTTAGGTAAAATCAAAACTAATGCTAAAGGAAATTCTGTATTAAAATTTGTTATCAATCAAAATACTACCGTATTAAATCCTAAAAGTTGGATTGCACCTAAATAATTTTTTTAGAAGCAGCACATTTCTTTTCAAAAGACTAAACGTCCCGCTATCCGCTATATTTTTTTAAAATTGTTCCTTTCGTGAATCTAAAGGAACAATTTTAAAAAAGATGCCGCTACTATCGGGGCTAGATTACAACTATCATTTTCAGAATACTTTTTTACAAAATTCGTTCAATCGGCAGTTTTCTATATGCTCTTATTTTAAACGAAGCGTCTAAACGATTTCTAAAAATCTATGTGCCTATGTGTTTTTAAAAAAAATCCCAACTTCCAACTTCCAACTTCCAACTTTATATTATCTTTGCACCATGCCAAAAATAGGAAACATCATTTTGCCCGATTATCCCTTACTTCTTGCTCCAATGGAAGATGTAAGCGATCCGCCATTTCGCCGTTTGTGTAAAATGCACGGAGCCGATTTGATGTATTCTGAATTTATATCATCAGAAGGTTTAATTCGTGATGCCATGAAAAGCAAAATGAAATTAGACATTTTCGATTACGAACGTCCAGTTGGTATTCAAATTTTTGGTGGTGATGAAGAAGCTATGGAAATGTCTGCTAAAATTGTAGACACCGTTCAACCTGATTTAGTAGATATTAATTTTGGTTGTCCCGTAAAAAAAGTAGTTTGTAAAGGCGCTGGTGCTGGAGTTTTAAAAGACATCGATTTAATGGTGCGCTTAACAAAAGCAGTTATTAAAGGAACAAGTCTTCCAGTAACGGTGAAAACCCGTTTAGGTTGGGACGAAAGTTCTATCAATATTGATGAAGTCGCTGAACGTTTACAAGATATTGGTGTGCAAGCTTTAACAGTTCACGCCAGAACGCGTGCTCAAATGTATAAAGGTCATTCCGATTGGACACATATTGAACGCATCAAAAACAATCCTCGAATCTCCATGCCGATTTTCGGAAATGGTGATATCGATTCTCCAGAAAAAGCTTTAGAATATAAAAACAAATTCGGTTTAGACGGAATGATGATTGGTCGTGCTGCCATCGGTTATCCTTGGATTTTTAACGAAATCAAACATTTTTTCAAAACCGGTGAAAAATTAGCGCCACCAACCGTTGCGGACAGAGTAGAAGCGGCTCAAAACCACTTAATCTGGTCAATGGAATGGAAAGGGGAACGCGTGGGAATCGTAGAAATGCGCCGTCACTACACTAATTACTTCAAAGGTATTCAAGACTTCAAACAATACAAGCAACGCTTAGTAACTTCCGACGGACACAACGAATTATTTGATGTTTTTAATGAAATAAAAGAAGTGTACGCGAATTACGATAATGCTTTAACTGGGCAATAAGATTTTTTTGTCAATCTAAACTCGTTTCAGATTCTCTACTATTCTTTCAGTTAAAACTCACCACTTAGTTTGTCATCCTGAAAGGATCTTACGCAAACTTTACAAACTAATCAATTTGTGAAATCTGTGATAATTTGTGTTCAAATCTTCGCGTTTTTCTCTGAATCTTTGCGTTTCTCTGCGAAATAATCTAACTTTCCGTTTTAAAACACAACGCCATGTCAGATTTGTCAAAAGTTAAAATTCTTCATATCGATTCTAATCATCCTTTACTTTGGGAGCAATTAGAAAAAGCAGGTTTCAGTAACGAAGCCGATTTCACTTCCACCAAAGAAGAAGTGGAAAACAAAATTGAAAACTACCACGGAATTGTCATTAGAAGCCGATTTAAAATTGATAAAAACTTTATAGATAAAGCAATAAACTTACAATTTATTGCCCGAGTTGGAGCAGGTTTAGAAAGCATCGATTGTGAGTACGCAGTAAGTAAAAACATCAAACTTATTGCAGCACCAGAAGGAAATTGTAATGCAGTTGGTGAACACGCTTTAGGAATGATTTTGTCACTTTTTAATAAATTAAATATTGCGGATAAAGAAGTCAAATCCGGACATTGGAACCGAGAAAGTAATCGTGGAACCGAATTAGACGGAAAAACTATCGGAATTATCGGTTACGGAAATATGGGGAAATCTTTCGCCAAAAAACTACGAGGTTTTGATGTGGAAGTTTTAGGCTATGATATTTTGCCAAATGTGGGTGATGAAAATGCGAAACAAGTTTCTCTGGAAGAAATACAACAAAAAGCAGATGTATTGAGTTTGCACATTCCTTGGACACCAGAAACGGATAAAATGGTAAATGCAACCTTTATCAATCAATTTGCTAAACCATTTTGGTTGATTAATACAGCAAGAGGAAAAAGTGTAGTTACTGCCGATTTAGTAGCTGCCTTACAATCTGGAAAAATTTTAGGAGTGGGTTTAGATGTGTTAGAATACGAAAAATTATCTTTCGAAACTTTATTTGAGGGCGAGAAACCAGAAGCTTTCGAATATTTACTTCATGCAAATAATGTAATATTAACTCCACATATTGCGGGTTGGACAATTGAAAGTAAAGAAAAATTAGCACAAGTCATTGTAAATAAAATAATTAGTTTGTATTTGTAACAAATGTTAATAATTCACTACTAACATTATAACTAAAAACTAAAACTATAAAATTATGCATGAAGTTACTAAACAAGAAGAATGGAATACGCAAAAGCCAAATCTTCCTTTTTTTAAAGTAGATCCAGTAATGGTTCTTATTTTTGGATTTTTAACCTGTGGATTGTATTTGATTTACTGGAATGTGAAAGCAGCAGAAGTAATTAACGCCGCTAATGAAAAAGAAGTAGTGTCGCCAACAATAGCATTAATTACAGGATGTTGTGGATTAAACTTGTTTTTTTACTGGTTAGTTGGTAGAGATGGTTTACCAAGAATTTACCAATTAACAGGGCAACCACAAAAAGATGATTCGGTTTTGTTATTAATTTTAGGATTTTTCTTTCCTATGATTGCTGCCATGATTGTACAATCGGAATTAAATAAATTATACAATTAATAAATTTATTCAATATAGAATTATAGGGATAATTAGTGTGTTACTCGTACTAATTATTCCTTTTTTTATACTCCTAACCAATAATGGAAGTTTAGAAAGCGAACAATCTTTTTGTCCGTTTAAAATGCTAACGGGTTTTCCTTGTCCAGGTTGTGGAATTACGAAATCTTTAGTGTATTTATACGAAGGAGATTTACTTAAAAGCATTACTTTTCACTTGTTTGGACCAGTAGTATTGGTTTTATCAATATACTTCTTAATCAAATTAAGTTTAGAATTATATTACAAGAAACCGTTTTTCGCAAATACATTCAACAAAAAAAAGTGGACGTATGTTTTTGTCGCACTTTTAATTGTATATCATTTAATTAGAATTGTACTTTTTATAAAAAATAATTCGTGGGATTCTATTTTAAAAGAATCTATTTGGAGGTAATTTATAAAGAGCCAAGTAAAAAGAGTCGAGTGTTAAGTAAGTATCATATAATTTACTCAAATCGCTCATTTCTCCATCCGAAAAATTACCCTTTGTGCTTTCTTTCTAATTCTGCTTGAAATTCTTCCATTACTGGTTTTACGGTACTTTCAGGAATATCCGAAATTTTAATATACATCAATCCGTCAATGGCATTGTTGAACATTGGATCTACGTTAAAAGCTACAACTCGAGCGTTTTGCTTGATATATTTCTTAATTAAAACAGGTAATCGTAAAGAACCTGGTTCGATTTCATCAATAATTTTATCGAATTTATTTAAATCGGCTTCCGCTTCATTAAATACGAAATCTTTATCGGCATCTTTTAGTTTTACCTTGTATTCTTTTTTAGGTTTGATATATTGCGCCACATACGGATCGTAATAATTAGACTTCATGAATTCAATCATTAACGATTTAGAAAATTCTGAAAACTGATTACTAATACTCACGCCACCAATTAAAAATTTATGTTCTGGATAATGTAAAGTCGTATGTACAATTCCTTTCCAAAGTAAAAACAAAGGCATTGGTTTTTGTTGGTATTCCGAGATGATAAAAGCACGACCCATTTCAATAGATTGGCTCATCATGTCGTTTAATTCTGGTTCGAATTTAAAAAGTTCATTTAAATAGAAACCTTCTAAACCGTATTTTGGAAATATTTTTGAACCAAATCCCATTCTGTAGGCACCAGCAATCATTTGGGCATCTTCGTCCCATAAAAACATATGGTGGTAATATTGGTCGTATTTATCTAAGTCAATCGCTTCGTTAGTTCCTTCGCCAACTTCTCTAAATGTAATTTCACGTAAACGGCCAATTTCGTGTAAAATATTTGGAATTTTTTCAGCGGTTACTAAAAATACTCTGTAGTTTTTACTTTGTAATAATTGATAATCGCCTTCTTTTAAGAAATTAATTTCTTCAATAATTTGTTCGTGATTAGCAGGTTTTACAATTTGTTTAGCAGCTTTTGGACTACTAGTAAATTTCGGAAAAGTTAATTTAAAGTTTTCTTCTTCTTTTTCTTCAAAAGATTTAGAAAGCATATAGGTTTTCTTTCTTAAAAACTCTCCAAATTCTGGAATCGTTTCATGTTCGTTTAACTCGTTTACAGAAATCGGTTTACCAATTCGAACTTTAATTACTCGGTGTTTTTGAGTTAACAATTCACTTGGTAATTTTGCAGTACGCAATGTGTCGTTTAGTTTAGACAAACGATAAAATAATTTACTGTTGTGTGCATGAAAATAAATTGGCACCACAGGAACTTTAGCTTTTTTGATAATTTTCAAAGCGCCTTCTTCCCAAGGTTTGTCTACAATTAATTTCCCGTCTTTATAAGTTGAAACTTCTCCAGCAGGAAAAATCCCTAATGGTTTTCCGTCACTTAAATGACGTAAGGTTTCTTTAATTCCAACCACGCTAGATTTAGCATCTTTGTGATCTTCAAACGGATTTACCGGCATAATATACGGTTTCATCGGTTCAATTCTGTGTAATAAAAAGTTAGCAATTATTTTGAAATTCGGCTCGCGTTCTAGCATTAATTTCAATAATAAAATACCATCAATTCCACCTAAAGGATGGTTTGAAATGGTAATATAAGCGCCGTCTTTTGGTAAGCGTTTTAAATCTTCTTCGGGAATTTCAAACTTAATTTGAAACTCATCTAAAATCGCATTTAAAAACTCCAAATCGCTTAAGTGCTTATTTCGATTATAGATTTTATTAAGTGTGGAAATTTTAAGTACTTTCATGAGTAACCACCCAGAAAATGTTCCGAAAATTCCGTATTTGTCCGTATTTATTGCTTTGGCTACTTCTTTTGCAGTAACTAATCCCATCTATTTTGTGTTTTGAGCAAGTAACAAAGATAACAATTCTATTGAATTTTGTGCCATCAAAAATGCACAATTGCTAACAATTTAAAAATAAGTAGGGTTTGCTAAAATATTTATAAAATACTTCTTCAATAAGCCGTTTTATTGAAAACTTTTTCTATTTTTGAGAATTAGAAAAAATAAAAATGAAGATTATTTCCTATAATGTAAATGGTATTAGAGCCGCAATAACCAAAGGATTTATTGAATGGTTACAAAGCGCGAATCCAGATGTGATTTGTTTACAAGAAATTAAAGCGACTGAGGATCAAATTCCTACAGAAGAAATTACAGCTGCTGGTTATCCCTTTCAATATTATTTTTCCGCACAGAAAAAAGGATATAGTGGTGTCGCTATTTTATGTAAAACCGAACCAAAAAATGTAGTTTTCGGAACCGGATTGGATGCAATGGATTTTGAAGGTAGAAATTTACGTGTCGATTATGATAATTTGTCTGTAATGAGCATGTATTTGCCTTCGGGAACAAATAATGATAGATTGGGATATAAGTTTCAATACATGGATGATATTCAACAATATATCGTGAATTTGCGACAAGAACTTCCCCATTTGGTAGTTTGTGGCGATTATAATATTTGTCACGAAGCGATTGATATTCATAACCCAAAAGGAAATGAAAAAACTTCTGGATTTTTGCCAGAAGAACGCGCTTGGTTAGATGGTTTTATGAAAACAGGAATGATTGATACGTTTCGTCATTTAAATAAAGAACCACATAATTACAGCTGGTGGAGTTATCGAGCGAATGCCCGAAATAATAATAAAGGTTGGAGAATCGACTATTGTTTAGCCGCCGAACCGTTAAAAGATAAAATCAAAAGAGCCTTAATTTTACCAGAAGCCAAACATTCAGACCATTGCCCAGTTTTAGTAGAATTAGAATTTTAGAATTAGAATAAAGAGATTAACAATTAATAAAACCGATTCCTGCGGAATCACATATTTATAACCAACCAAATAGAAAAAATAAACGTCTAACAGATAAACAAAAGTGACTTCGTAAGCCTAAGTCACCAAACCAGATTCCAGCGGAATCATATATTTATAAACAAAATCAATTATTCACAAACCAGATTCCAGCGGAATCACATATTTTTAGCGGAATCATATATTTATAACATTTATAACATGATAAGAAGAGTAGCCCTAGCCGTATTGGTATTAACCGTGAGTACATCATGTGTTTCTAAAAAAATCTATCAAGATTTAGAAAATAAGTTTGCCGAACTTAAAAAAGAACGTAATACGTTATCAGATGAAAATGATGGTTTAAAAACAGAAAACGGAACTTTAAAAACCGATTTAGATAAATATAAAACCGAAGCAGAAAAATTAAAAGCGGAACGCGATAAATTAGCCGCAGATTATGCAGCAACTAAAAAGAGTTTAGACAATTTAAAGTCGTCATATGCGGCGCTTGAAAAAGACAGTAATGAAGCTTTAGATGCGAATATTAAGAAAAATCGTGAGTTGTTAGCAGAATTAGAAGCCAAACAAAAAGCGATGACTGCGGAGCAAGACAAATTAAATAAATTGAAAGCCGATTTATTAAAATCATCTACGCGTTTAGCAGAATTAGAAAAAATTATGGCTGACAAAGAAGCAGCTATGAAAAAATTAAGAGAGACGTTATCTAAATCGTTAAAAGCTTTCGAAGGAAAAGGATTAACAGTTACTGAAAAAGATGGAAAAGTTTACGTTTCTATGGAAAACAAATTACTTTTCGAATCAGGAAGCTATACTGTAGGAAGTGAAGGAAAAAAAGCTGTTGATTTAGTAGGTAAAGTTTTAGGTGATAATCCTGATTTATCAGTTTTAATTGAAGGGCATACGGATAATGATAAAATAACAGGAACTTTAGCTGGTGGTATCGAAAATAACTGGGATTTATCTACAAAACGTGCAACGTCAATTGTAAATATATTAATTGGAAATCCTAAAGTAAATAAAGCGAATTTAACAGCTGCTGGAAGGAGTGAATTTGCGCCTTTGTTAAGTAATGATTCAGCTGAAGGGAAAGCAAAAAATCGTAGAATTGAAATTATTTTAGAGCCAAAATTAGACGAATTGTCTAAGTTGTTAAACGAAATTTAATTTTCAAATTGAAATCATTAAACCTAACAATTTTCGAGTTGTTAGGTTTTTTAATATCTAAATTTATATGAATAGATTAATATTTTTTTTGTTTTTATTTTCTAGTTATAATTGCTTGTCACAAGAATATAATTTTATACCAAAAGAATTTAAGGAAACAAAAAGAGAAGCTTTTTTAAAAACCGCCACTTCTGATACACTTAGATTAGTAAAAATGTTTTTGGAAAATGGCATTGAATTTAATAAACAAATAAAAGATTCTTTAGAAACCAATAAGTTGTTGGGTTTTTATTCTAAGAAATATTTTCTAAGTGAAAATAAAAAACAGTTTTATATAGTTTATAAAAAACTTTCTACAAAGGAAAAAAAACAGTTAGAAGTAAGCCGAAAAAATGAAATCACTAACGATCGGAAAAAGTATAAGTCACAACACGAAACTGTTTTAGAAAAATTAAACTTTAAAGATATTGCCGAAAATAATTTTACTTTGGATAGCTTAAAAGGAAAAGTAATTGTGCTAAATTTTTGGTTTATAGGCTGTAAACCTTGTGTGGAAGAAATTCCGGATTTAAATAAAATTCATGAAAAATTTAAAGATAAAGATGTTGCTTTTTTTGCAATTACCTTCGATTCGAAAAAAAAATTAGAGGAATTTGGTAAAAAAAAGCAGTTTAATTTTACTTTAGTACCTAACAGTAGAGATGTTATTAGGCAATTTTATGTTAATGCTTATCCTACAACTATTATAATTGATAAAGAGAGAAAAATACATCTTGTTGATGATTTATTAGTTTTTGATTTAATGAATAAAATTGAAAAAATGATAAATGAATATTTAAAATAATCTTTAAACGCTAAAATCATGAACCCACTTCACAAGTTACTTCTGCAATTAGAAAGTCACATTCCAAATTTGGAAAAAACCAATTCTAAAATTTCAAGCAGTTCTATTGGTTGGCAAATTGATCATTGTTTGTTAGTCATAAACGGAATTGTTGATCAATTAGAAGTGTCTAATCCGTCAGCATTTCAACCTAAATTTAATTTACCCAAGTTTATAGTCTTTACAACAGGTAAAATTCCACGTGGAAAAGCCAGAGCACCTAAAATTGTAATGCCCGTTGATGTGGCAACAGCAAATGAATTGAAATCGAAAATAGAATTGGCTAAAACTAACATTTTAAAACTAAGTTCTTTTCCAATAAATGCGCATTTCAAGCATCCTTTTTTTGGTGATATTAATGCTTCTAAAACGGAAAAATTCTTATCCATTCATACCAAACACCACTTAAAAATTATTGAAGATATTTTGAGATAAATAAAATCTATACGACTTCGATTTTTCTTTTTACGAATCTTCGTAACTTCGCCATTCAAAAAAAATCAGAATAACAAAATGAAATTCACAACCCTTCCAAATACCCATTTAAAAGTTAGTAAAGCCTGTTTAGGAACCATGACCTTCGGAAATCAAAACTCTGAAGCGGAATCGCATTTTCAGTTGGATTATGCCGTAGAACGTGGCATTAATTTTATTGATACAGCAGAAATGTATCCAATTGGCGGAAACGAACATATTTTTGGAAGCACGGAACGGTATATCGGAACTTGGTTAGCGAAAAACAAACATAAAAGAGACGATTTGGTAGTAGCTACGAAAATTGCTGGACCAAATAGAGGGATGACATACATTCGTCAACCACTTGATTTTTCTAAGAAAAGTATCACGGAAGCTGTCGAATTAAGTTTAAAAAATCTACAAACAGATTATATCGATTTGTACCAAACACATTGGCCAGAACGTGTGATGAATATGTTTCAAAAAAGAGGTTTGGAAAAAATTGACACGAATTGGCAAGAAAATATTTTTGAAGTCTTAACTATTTTTGACGGATTAATCAAAGAAGGAAAAATAAAACACATTGGCCTTTCTAACGAAAATCCATGGGGCGTGATGAAGTTTTTAAACGAAAGCGAGAAACACAATTTACCAAGAATTGCTACGATTCAAAATCCGTTTTCTTTATTAAACAGATTGTACGAAGTCGGTTTATCAGAAATTGGATTGCGAGAAAATGTAGGTTTATTAGCCTATTCTCCTTTAGGTTTCGGATTTTTATCTGGAAAATATTTAAATGGGACTCCAGAAAATTCTCGAATGAAATTATTTCCGAATTTCGTAAGATACACAAATGAAAACTGCTACAAAGCCACAAAATTATACCAAGATTTAGCCCATAGTTTAGGTTTAACGATTACTGAAATGGCTATCGCATTTGTCAACCATCAAGAATTTGTTTGTTCTACTATTATTGGTGCAACAACCATCGATCAATTAGAAGAAAATATTAATGCTTTTGATGTGATGCTAACGGATGCGGTTTTAGAAGAAATTAATAAAATACAGGAATTAATTCCAAATCCGGCACCTTAAAAAGAGTTAATAGTTGTTAGTTTTTAGTTTAGAGTTTTTTTAGTGTTAGTTGAGGTGTTTTTAAATACTCAATTTAATATGAATAGCTTGAAGCGATTCGTTGCCAACAACACTCGCCTTATGTCCGTGAATTTCACTATTGAATTCTATGTTTTCTGGTAAATTGTCTTTCGCAATAAAACAATCTCCAGGCATAAAAATTTTAAAATCGCCATTTTGCAATTCTATTTTTAAACTTCCTTTTTGGATACTAATAAAAGTCGCATCACCAGCTAAATGAAAATCTGTGGTATAACCTACATCACTTTTTCGTAATCGGAAATTTTGTGCGCCAATTTGATCACTTATAAATAAACCACCACGTTGTTGTACAGAAAAGTCTATATCTTTAAAAATAGAAATCCCATTTTCATTTGTGGTTATGGTTGGAATGATAAAAGGTTGGTTCATGAGTGGAATTTCTTTCAAAAGTAATAAAAAACCCAACAAGTAGTAAAACTTATTGGGTTAGTTGAAAAATCGGTTTAACGTTTCGGTTGCTGTTGTGAGGCGTGCTAACTTTTAGATCTTAAATAATTCAGTTCTTTTCATCCAAAATATATCTGATTTTAAGAATTGAAGTCTTGTTTTAATTATTTGATCCGTTTTGTTTTTAGGAGACTTTGTTATAAATCTTGCTTTGGAATTTGTAAAGTCCAAAGTGTTTTTTTTATCCATGTCTTTTTGTTTATCGGAAAAGAAAGAAATCACATTGTTTTCCATAGTCCACGTCCCTTTACCATATATGTTTTTTTCTGTCGGAACGTCAAATTTTACGTTTGAATAATAGTGGAAGAAAAATGTTCCATCTTCGTTTAAAGTCAATTTCCATTCTTTTAAATCACCTTCTTTATATTTAAATAAAAGTTGGTAATCGCCAATAACTTTATCTACTTGAGAGAATAACGTCAAATTAGATAGTAAGATTAAAATTGTATAAATCGTTTTCATAGGATTGGTTTTAATATGTGGTTTTCTATAGATTCCCTATCACTTTATCTTTCGGATATTTAATTTTATAACTGATTCTGTATTTCTTGGTTTCGTTAGGTTTTAGTTTAATTTCCCAAGTTAAAACGCCTGTTTCTTCATTGGCTTTTGCGCCATCTTTATCTAAAAGTTCCACCGTCATTTCTTTATCTGTGCTTAACGGATATTGGTCTTTTAACAACATATTGATTTCTTCTTTTTTGTTGTTTCGAACAATAATATCGTATGTAAACGTTTGTTCTTTGTATGAAGATAAGAATTTTGTTCCCGATTTATCTACCACTTTTTCACGTTTAATCGAGATTTTTTTATCTCTTCCCATACTTAAATTCAACGTGTCTTGCGTTTGATTTGGATTAATCATCGTTTTTCCTACATACATACCTTCGAAAATAATATTTGCTTCACCAGGTAATAAATTGTATTTTGAATAATCGTTCAACTCAGCTAATAAAAAGGCTTCTTTTTCTACTTTTGGAACCGCGTAATATTTGTAAGTCGCTGGTAATTTCAAATCTTTTAACGCAACACTGTGTGCTTTTCCGTTAGATAAAATATCGTAAGGAATATCAATATCGAAGGAAACATTAAGTTGATTTTCAATGATTTCTGTGTAATTTGAAACAGATGATACTTCTGCTTTTTTTCTTTTAATTCCATTGGCTTGAATTGTAACTGCCTCTAATTGATTTGACTGAGCGTCAAAATTCTGATATCCATAATTCGCAGGATAACCATATCTTAAAAACCAAGCTTGTAACAACGGCGCAACATTGTTTTGATTTGGATTGCCACTTGAAAGTGTTAGTTTTACTTTTTTCCAATCGATTCCTGTGCTTTGTACGACTTTGGCTTTGTACATTAAATTAATTGGCGAGTTGATATTTTCCGCACGTAAATCGTAAAAAGGTTGCCATGATGCGGAATTCGTAATATACGTCACATCTAAATTTACATTTCCAGCCACTTCATTCATGACTTGTAAAATCAGTTTTCCTTTAGATGATTTGTCTTCTTTTTGAGTGTTAATTACTAATTTATTGTTTAAGTCCGTAAGCGTTTTGTTCCATTTGGTTTCTCTTTCTGATAACGTCACAATGGCATTGTCTAACTCCGTTCTTTTGGCTTTGTAGTATTCTACCAATTTCATTAATTCCGCAACATTTAAACCTGTGTTAGCGCCACCAACGGCTTTGTTTTGGTCTAACATTTCAATGGTTTGTTGGTGCGAATATTTATCGATTTGTATTTTCTTAATTTCTTTTTGAACGTAAGTAATACTATCTCGAACACGTTTAATTGCTGGATTGCTCTCATCGATTTCATATTCCGAAATATAATTTTGTGTAAACTGAACGGATAAAACCGTTAAGCTATTTGGTGCGCCAATTTGCACCGTACTTTCATTTAAATAATCGGCTACGTTTTTAATTACGATTTCGCTAGTTCCTACAGGTAAGTTTACCGATGTAGTTTGAGACAATTCAGCTCCAGAAAAATAAACCGTTGCCGCTTTTGTTTTTGCTGAAGTGAAAATTGGTTTTTGTGCAAATGAAATTGCTGTGACCAAAAAGGTTAGGGATAAGATTAGTTTTTTCATGAGTGATACTTTTAAGATTCTGAATTGTTATTTTTGGATGTGTGATTTTTGATACCTAAACCACCCATGATCATATAGTTTTGTAATTCTTCTTCGGGTTTGATATTGATATTTAAATTCAATTTGTTGTTTTTAATTGCTTTCAAATCTATTTGAAACGTATTGTTATAATTTTTATCATCATTACTAATGTGAACGCTAATTTCTTTCGTATCATCGTTTAGTAAAACCGGAATTTCAAATTTGCCCGTTTTCGCATCAATTTTTATGTTTTTTGAAGCACCATTGATGTAAATGGATAAGTTCGGATATAATTTTTCAGAAATAGGTTTTTTGGTTTTACTATCTAACAATTTTCCATGAATTGTAACTGAGATTACCTTATTTACAGGTTCTCTGTAAGCGATTTTCCCCATAATAACTCGTTGAGGTTTGGTAGAATCTACTTCAATTTTCACAGGTTCTTTTTCTTGAGCTACTATATTTGAAGTCAATAAAACTGAAGCAGCAATAGCATATGCATATTTGAAAGTAGTTAATTTTGAAGCTTCATTATGTTCAAAAACTTGTTCTAGTTGCGAAGTTTTTAAACGCGCACAAATAGAAGAATCTTCTGAATTGGCTAAAATTTTCGCAACTTCAGAATTGGTTTTTCGACTTAAATCGATTACATTTTTTGCGCATGAACTGCAAAATGAGCCTTGAGCATTTGGAGTCATTTCACTAAATTTCGCTTCACACGGATTTTGTATTTCTAGGGAAAATTGTTTTTTCATAATACTTGTTTTCAAATTAAAACTCATTAAATTGAAGTTCTAATTATATAGATTACAATTCGAATGAAAAGGTTGGAAAGGGATTGAATTATTTTTCTATATTTTTTATAAACTGCTCAATTTCAATCTTTTGATTGAAGTATTTTTTTTGTAATTCACCATCTTTTTCCATTCGATTATAATATTCTAAAGCTTTGTTTGCGAAAAAATTTCTTTGGAATTTGGAAGCATTTGGAACTTTTGGGAAAATTTCGTGAAAACACATTTCATAATACGCTTGCCATTCGCGTTCGTTTCGATCTTGAATTTTATATGCGGCTGATTTCTGAATAACATGAACCATTTCGTGAGCCAACAAATTAATGACTAATTCAAACGGAAACTCGAAAGCATTTTCTGGAATTCGTATGATTTGTGGGTCGCCAATTTCGCCTTCAGCTGTGAATAAAATGAAATTGGGTTCTGCTTTTTCTCTAAAGGCAAAACCTTTAAAATTAGGATGTTTGATGTCGAATTCTTCTAATAAAAATAAGGCAGCGGCTTCTGTTTCACCTAATTCGTGATAAGATTGTAGTAGTTGAACTATTTCTGATTTAGATTTCATTTTGAAATAATTTACCCAAACAATTGTTCCACTAAATCTTCAATTTTACTGACCATTCGAACATCAATTTTAAAATCTTTTGGGTTGATTTTATTGTGTTTTGATACGAAAATAGTGGAGAAACCTAATTTTTCTGCTTCATGAATGCGTTGCTCGACTTTATTAACCGGACGAATTTCACCAGTTAAACCAACTTCTCCAGCAAAACAGAAATCTTTATCAATGGTAATGTCTTCGTTAGAAGATAAAATGGCGGCAACAACTGCTAAATCAATCGCAGGATCGTCTACGTTAATTCCACCAGTGATATTTAAAAACACGTCTTTCGCGCCTAAGCGGAAACCAGCACGTTTTTCTAAAACAGCTAAAATCATGTTTAATCTTTTCAGATTATAACCTGTTGTACTGCGTTGAGGTGTGCCGTAAACTGCTGTTGAGACTAAGGCTTGAATTTCAATCATTAACGGACGCATACCTTCGATTGTAGTAGCAATTGCAGTTCCTGATAAATAATTGTCTTTGTTAGAAATTAGTATTTCTGATGGATTACTTACTTCTCTTAATCCGTTTCCTAGCATTTCATAAATACCTAGTTCTGCGGTTGAACCAAAACGGTTTTTTAGTGCGCGAAGAATTCTGTATACGTGATTTCGGTCGCCTTCAAATTGCAAAACAGTGTCGACCATGTGCTCCAAAATTTTCGGACCAGCGATGGTTCCGTCTTTCGTAATATGCCCGATTAAAATCACTGGAACGTTGGTTTCTTTAGCGAATTTTATCAGTTCAGCGGTACATTCTCTAATTTGAGAAATACTTCCTGCTGAAGATTCAATATATTCAGTATGTAAGGTTTGAATCGAATCAATAATCACCACTTCTGGCTTAATTTCTTCAATTTGACGAAAGATATTTTGTGTTTTGGTTTCGGTTAAAATGAAACAATTATCGGTTTGACCTGTAATTCTTTCGGCACGCATTTTTATTTGTTTCTGACTTTCTTCTCCCGAAACATATAAGGTTTTGTAGGGTAATTTTAATGAAATTTGAAGTAATAGCGTACTTTTTCCAATTCCAGGTTCGCCACCTAAAAGCGTTAACGAGCCCGGTACTAATCCGCCACCTAAAACGCGATTTAATTCGCCGTCAGTGGTGTTCATTCGTACTTCTTCCGAAGTGGAAATCTCATTTATTTTTAATGGTTTGGCAACTTTTTTAGCTTCAGATGAAGGACTTCGCCATGCTTGTTTTTCTTCTTTTTGAATAATTTCTTCTACGATTGTATTCCATTGTTTACATGATGTACATTGTCCTAGCCATTTCGCATAGTTAGTCCCACAACTTTGACAAAAGAAAGAAGTTTTAAGTTTAGCCATTTTTTTTATTTATTCTGAATTAATTTCAGAATCTTGATAATATTTTATTTCAGAATTATTCGTCTTTTTTTGGTGCTTCTGTTGGAACGGGTTCAACGGGCGCATCAGTTGGAACTTCTTCCACTTTAGGTTCGTCTTTTTTACCTTTTAAAGCTTCCGCTCTGTCTAGTAAATAGTCTTTAGTTAAATCGCCAATTGGTTCTTGTGTATACGCTTTCATGTATTCTTTAGCGGCTCTTTTACTATCACCTGTTTTTTCAAAATACATACCACGTTGATAGGTTCCAAGCATCGTTTTTGGATATTGCTTGTCTGAATATTCTGCTAATAATTGAAACTCATCGTAGGCTTTATTTTTTAGAATTGCCGCTTCAATCGCTTTGAAATCAGACATTCTGGGTTGTATTTTTATACCGATTTTCTTTTCGATATAATCGTATTTGTCAATTAAATATTGGGCGTATCCTTTGTCTAATTTCAGAATTTTTTCAGTGAATTCTAATTTTGAAATTGGTTGATATCCGTTGAAAATAAAGTAAAAAGCACTTGGAATAGCTTCTGCTACTAACGAATAGTGAGAGGTGTTTTTGAAGACATCATATCTGTAAATCATATTTGGATTTTTGATATCTTTTGCCACATCATCTAGTTTCTTAGTTTTTTCTTGTATTTCTTCTAAATCGCCTGTAGAAGTAGCATGGTAATAAAAAATTGGTTTTTGAATTTTACCTAATCTTTCCGCAATTCTATCTTCCATAGCTGGAGCCATTTCTGGAGCTAACGAGATAAAAGCATTGAAAATTGGATCGTCTTTATATAAATAGAAATTTAAAAATCCTGCTGTAGTATCATGTCCGGCAATCATTCTGAAAGGTAGCGTTCTGTATTTTTGTTGTACGTATGGTAGCAATTCGAAACCAATAAATTCGAAAAATTTCGCGCCAGATTCAGCTGGTAAACCGTCTTCTCCGTAGTTGCTATCGTTAAAACGTGTTTCGCCATAATTTTGATTTACGGCAACAATTATCATTTCTGGTAAATCATCCCAATAGTTTCCGTATTTTAAAATTCCAGAAAAAGGATCTGCTAAATATTCCCCATCTAATAAAAATAAAACAGGATATTTTTTCGTTGGATTACTTTCATATGAAGCAGGTGTGATTACTGAAAAAGTTCTTTCTTCATTTAGTTTTTTAGAATGAATTTTTTCGTCCACTTTTTGAGCAAAAGCAGCAATAGAAATCATTAAAAATAGTAGGATAGATTTAATCTTCATAATAAATTGATTTAATAAAAATAATGTAGCAATATACTAATTATTTTTTATTGTAGAGCGGTAAAAAAGCGTAAGATAACAAACCTAGTAATATGGTTAAAATAGTTTGTGAAGTCCAAACCAACCAACCAAATGCAGTTCCTATGTCATTCGAAATTCCGTATAAAGAAAAAATCATAGCAATGGCTAAAGGATAAGCACCTAAACCACCATTAGTGAAGCCTACTGCTAAACTTCCAAAGATGAAGCCCATAATTATAATGTCAAAACCAATGTTTGAAGTTTCTGGTAAAGCAAAAATAGTGACATAAAACATCACTAAATACGAAAACCAAATGAAGAAAGAAAAGAAAATATATTTCCATTTATCTTTCATTTTTAGGATACTCGACATCCCTTCAATTAATCCGGATAATTTGTTTTTTAGTTTTTTGATGATTTCCCATTCGGCATAAATCCAAACTAAAAGAAAAATGATACTTAAAATCAATCCGAGGATTCCGAAAAGTATTATTTTTTCGAAGGCAATTTTTTGTTTAATGAAGCCATATAGTTTTTCAAATTGCAATACAAATGCTAATCCAACAAATAATAAAAAGATAAGTAAATCGACAATTCTTTCAGCTACGATTGTTCCGAAGCCTTTATCAAATGGTACATTTTCGTACCTTTTTAATAAAGCTGCTCGAGTAATTTCTCCTGATCTTGGAATAGTTAAATTCATAAAATAGGAAACGCAAACCGACATTAAATCATTTTTAAAATCTGTTTGGTAACCCAAATGTTGTAAGGAATATTTCCAACGATAAGCTCTTGCCCAATATCCGAATAAGGCAATAAATAAAGATAGAAAAATATAAAAATAATCGGCTTGTTGAAAACACGATTTAATTTTGTTTAATTCTTCAACGGATAATGTGGTGTATTGATAATAAATAAGTCCGAAACCTAATAGTAACGGAATAAATAAAGAGGCAATTTTGCTTAATTTCGCTTTCAAAACTACGTTAAAGAATTGTCTTTTTCGTTAGGAAAAACCAAGCATGGTTTGAATGTTTTAGCTTCTTCAAAGTCGATAATTCCGTATGCGATAATGATAATAATATCACCGCGATGTACTTTTCTGGCTGCTGGTCCGTTTAAAGTTATTTCTCCTGTATTTCTTGGTCCTTTGATAGCATAAGTTTCCAAACGTTCTCCGTTGTTCACGTTAACAATGGCCACTTTTTCGCCTTCCACAATATTGGCCGCTTCTAGTAAAGCTTCGTCAATTGTAATACTTCCAATATAATTTAAATCGGCTCCAGTAACAGAAACTCTGTGTATCTTGGATTTTACTACTTGTATTTGCATTTTGCAAAGTTAATTAATTCAAATAAATTTTATAATTTATTTTAACGAAATATTATCAATCAATCTTATATTTTCAATAAAAACGGCTATAAAACCTCTATATTTTTTATTTTTTGCTTTTCTTTTGCAGGTTAAAAGCGTGTCTTCGGCTGCAATTTCAAAATATTCTAGTGTAAAATTAGAATGTTTTTTGAATTCATTTTCCACAAACAAAACCACTTCATTGGCTGATTTTGAAATAAATTTTTCTTTGGCTTTTGAAAGAATTTGATAAATTAATTTCGATTCATTTCTCGCGCTTTCAGAAAGTCTTTCGTTTCTGCTACTCATTGCTAAACCAGTCGTTTCTCTAAAAATATCACAACCAACAATGTTAACTGGAATTTTGTATTTGGAAACTAGTTTTTTTACAATTTGAAGTTGTTGAAAATCCTTTTCGCCAAAATAGGCATTTGTAGGTTTTACAATTTCGAATAATTTTTTTACGATTGTTCCTACGCCATCAAAATGTCCTGGACGATGTTTGCCTTCCATTTGATTTTCTAATCCATCGTAATTAAAAGAAGTAGAAATAGTGTTTCCTTCGTAAATATCTGTCACACTTGGTGCGTAAACTAGTATGTTTTCATTTAATTTTTTTACTAATTCTACATCTTTTTCTAAAGTTCTCGGGTATTTTTTTAAATCATCGGCATTATTAAACTGAGTTGGATTTACAAAAATACTTAAAACAGTAATTTCATTTTCTGCTAAAGATTGTTCTAGTAAAGACAGATGTCCTTCGTGTAAAGCTCCCATAGTAGGCACGAAACCTATATTTTTAGATTGATTTTTTGCTTTATTTAGTTCGAATTGAAGCTCTATTTGTGTCTGAAAAACGTGCATAAGATATTATTATAAAGTGCAAACTTACTATTTTAGTAGATAAGTCCATAAATTTTTATAATTTTGCATATTAAACAAAAATATAACATTTATTATATGAATGACAAGAGGATATTATATGTATCATCTGAAGTAGTGCCTTATTTAGCTGAAAATGAAGTGTCATTACATTCTTATGAACTGCCAAAAATGATAAATGAAGTAGGAGGGCAGATAAGAATCTTTATGCCAAGATATGGAAATATCAATGAACGCAGACATCAATTACACGAAGTAATTCGACTTTCTGGGATGAATTTGGTTGTAAATGACATGGATATGCCTTTAATTATTAAGGTTGCGTCTATCCCAAAAGAAAGAATTCAGGTTTATTTTATAGATAATGATGAATATTTTAAAAGAAAAGCTACTTTTTCTGACGAAGAAGGTGTGTTGTATCCGGATAACGACGAAAGAGCGATTTTCTTTGCAAAAGGTGTAGTTGAAACCGTAAAAAAATTAAATTGGGTTCCAGATATTATCCACGTTCACGGTTGGATGGCTTCTTTATTACCTGTTTATTTAAAACATTACTATAAAGACGAAGGTATTTTTGAAGATACAAAAATTATCACATCGGTATACAATAATGATTTTGAAGGAACTTTAGACGTAGAAATGATTAATAAATTAGCTTTTGATAATTTACCTGCGGATGCTATTTCTGTATACAAAGAACCGGTTTTTAATAATTTAATGAAAGCTACAATTGATCATTCTGATGGAATTATTATTGCTTCAAATGACTTGTCAGCAGATTTAACAAAATATATAGAAACTTCGAAAAAACCTTTTTTACCTTTCACCCCGAAAGAAATGTTTAAAGAAGCATATTTAGAGTTTTTAAAAAATAAAGTACAATAATTATAATGAAAAAGAAAATAGCAGTTTTATTTTTAGTTTTTTCAACGGTATTTATTTCTTGTGATCAAGATTTTAATACAATTGGAGCGGATTTAGTGGGCGATGAACATTTTGATTTTGATACGCATGAAGTAGGTTTAAAAGCTTATTCTATTCGTACAAATGAGGTGCAAACTAATAATTTGCCAATTAATCCAATTGGAATTTATAAAAATCCATTTTTTGGAGAAACAAAGGCAAATTTCGTAACGCAATTGTCTTTAGCAAGTCCGCAACCTAAATTTGGAACAAGTGTGCAAGTTGAAAAAGTAACTTTGTATGTTCCTTATTTTAGTAGTGTTAAAACTGTAAATTCTGACGGTTCAAAAGAATATGCTTTAGATTCAATTTTTGGTACTGATAATGAAAGTAAAATAAAATTAAGTGTATACGAAAACGGATATTTTTTAAATAGTTTTGATTCAAATACTGATTTTCAAACTAATCAGCGTTATCATACGGATGGTTCATCTAATAACGGTGCTATTGATTTTGATAATTTAAAAAGAGGGAATGATGGTAGCGGTAATTCTGTTCAAAATGGAACACGATTAAATGACAGTCCAAATCTTGCGGAGAATGATCAATTCTTTTTTAATAAAGAAGAAATTGTAATTTATAAAACTAAATTTAATACAACGACTTTAGTTCAAGAATACGTGGATGCTAATGATGTTGTCTTAGCTGATCAAAATAATGTATCTCTAAGAATTGTTAAAGAACGTTTGTCTCCAGGAATTTATCTAACATTAAATAAAGAATTTTTCAAAAAGAAAATATTAGATGCGTCAGCAAGTAGTTTGTTTAATAATAATAATTTTAGACAATATTTTAAAGGTTTGTTTTTCAAAACAGAACAAGTTGTTGGTGAAGAAGGAGCTATGGCTATGTTAAATTTTAATAATGCCAAATTAAATTTATTTTATAGTTCTGTTGATGTTGGAGCAATTGCTGGAACAGCTGCAACTTCTAAAACACTTGTCATGACTTTAGGAACGAATGTAGGAGGAAATTCAGTTTCCTTGCAAGATTATTCTTATTCAGGTGCTTACGATACAGGGTTAACTGCGTCAGCAACAAATCCTACTTTTGGTTCAGATTCTAATTTGTTTTTAAAAGGTGGCAAGGGTTCGGTAGTGTATATGGATGTTTTTGGTGATGCTGATGTGTTAGGGAAAGATGGGTTACCATATACAAACCCAAGTACAGGTCTCCCAGGAAATGGTGTTCCAGATGAATTAGATGTTTTAAGATTAAAAGGTTGGTTGATTAATGATGCATATTTAGAATTTTATATAGATCAAACAGCTATGGGTGGTGCGAATCAAGTTGAGGCTGAAAGGTTATATTTATTTGACGCAACCAATCAAAGAGCTTTAATTGATTATTCTTTTGATACGAGTAACAATTCAAACCCAAAAAGAAATAAGTTGAGTTTTGGAGGTATAATCAAAAGAGATGCTATAACTAAAAAAGGAATAAAATACAAGATTAGAATTACACAACATATTAATAACCTTATTAATAGTAGTAATGTTAATGTAAATAAAAATGTAAAATTAGGACTTTGTATTACTGAAAGTATTACGCTAACATCTAATTTTTATTATAAAACTCCTGTGTCATTTCCTTTTGGTCCAAATATTCCATATTTTCCTGTTTCTTCAATAATGTCACAAGAAGGTGTTGTTTTACATGGAACAAATCCAGCTTCTCCTGCTGATGCAGATAAAAAACTAAAATTAACAATTCATTATACAAAACCAAACTAAACTCTTATATATATGTGTGGAATCGTAGGTTATATTGGTCATAGAGAAGCATATCCAATTATTATTAAAGGATTAAAAAGATTAGAATATCGTGGATACGATAGTGCTGGACTTGTTTTATATGATGGTAAAGATTTGAAACTTTGTAAAACTAAAGGGAAAGTTTCCGATTTAGAAGAAAAAGTTGCTAAAGAAATATCTACAGAAGGACATATTGGATTTGGACATACGCGTTGGGCTACTCATGGTGTACCAAATGATGTAAACTCGCATCCACATTTTTCAAATTCTGGAAAATTAGCAATTGTTCATAATGGGATTATTGAAAATTATGAGCCATTAAAAAAAGAATTAATTAAAAGAGGGTATGTTTTTCATTCTGATACAGATACGGAAGTTTTAATTAACTTAATTGAAGACGTTCAGAAAACAGATGATTTGAAATTAGGAAAAGCAGTTCAAGTTGCCTTAAATCAGGTGGTTGGTGCTTATGCGATTGTAGTGTTTGATGTAAATAAGCCAGACGAGTTAGTTTGTGCGCGTTTAGGTTCTCCTTTAGCAATTGGTATTGGTGAAGATGAATATTTTGTAGCTTCAGATGCTTCTCCGTTTATTGAATTTACTTCAAATGCTATTTATTTAGAAGATGAAGAAATGGCTATTATTCGTTTGAATAAACCAATGAAAGTTCGTAAAATTAAAGATGATTCTTTAGTAGATCCTTACGTTCAAGAATTGCAAATGAATTTAGAGCAAATCGAAAAAGGTGGTTACGAACATTTCATGTTAAAAGAAATTTACGAACAACCTAACGTAATTAAAGATACATATAGAGGAAGATTATTAGCTAATAAAGGCATTATTCAAATGTCTGGTGTGGAAGATAATTTAGAAAAATTCACGAATGCGAAAAGAATAATAATTATCGCTTGCGGAACTTCATGGCATGCCGGTTTAGTTGCCGAATATGTGATCGAAGAATTTGCAAGAATTCCTGTTGAAGTAGAATATGCTTCAGAATTCAGATACAGAAATCCGATTATAAATAAAGATGATGTAGTTATTGCAATTTCACAATCTGGTGAAACGGCTGATACTTTAGCAGCAATCAAATTAGCAAAAGAAAACGGAGCATTCGTTTTTGGAGTGTGTAACGTAGTTGGTTCTTCTATTTCTAGAGAAACGGATGCAGGTGCTTATACGCATGCTGGGCCAGAAATTGGCGTAGCGTCAACAAAAGCTTTTACTACTCAAATTACAATTCTTACACTTATTGCATTACGTTTAGCAAAAGCAAAAGGAACAATGAATCAGTCTGATTACCAACGTTATTTGTTAGAATTAGAAATGATTCCTGAAAAAGTGCAAGAAGCTTTACAAACTAATGATGTAGCTAAAATCATTGCTGAAATTTATAAAGATGTGCCAAATGCTTTGTATTTGGGTCGTGGATTTAATTTTCCAGTTGCATTAGAAGGTGCGTTAAAATTAAAAGAAATATCATACATTCACGCAGAAGGTTATCCTGCTGCCGAAATGAAACACGGACCAATTGCTTTAATTGACGAACAAATGCCAGTTATAGTTATTGCGCCAAATAAAGGACATTACGACAAAGTTGTAAGTAATATTCAAGAAATTAAATCAAGAAGCGGAAAAATTATTGCCGTAGTCACTAAAGGAGATACTCAAGTTAAAGCTTTAGCAGATCACGTAATTGAAATTCCAGAAACTTCAGAACCGTTAACACCATTATTAACTACAATTCCATTGCAATTGCTATCCTATCATATTGCAGTATTGAGAGGTTGTAATGTGGATCAGCCTAGGAATTTGGCAAAATCAGTGACCGTAGAATAACCTAAAAAAGCGAAATATTAATTATTTCGCTTTTTTATTGAAAAAAATTTAAAAAACATATTGCATAATTGCATCTAAAAAAACTATCTTTGCACTCTGAAAAAAGTATGTTTTTTTCAAATATAAATAGCTATTAAATAAATACATAAGCAATGTCTAAAGTTACAGGAAAAGTTGCACAAATTATTGGACCGGTTGTAGATGTAGTGTTTGACACTACTAACGGTGAACTTCCAAAAATTTATGATTCATTAGAAATTACTAAAAAAGACGGTACTAAATTAGTATTAGAAGTACAATCTCACATTGGGGAAAATACAGTACGTACTATCTCAATGGACTCTTCTGATGGTTTATCAAGAGGTACTGAAGTGGTTGGAACAGGAAATCCAATCAAAATGCCAATTGGACCAGATGTTTATGGTCGTTTATTCAACGTTATTGGTGATGCTATCGATGGTTTAGGGGAATTACCTAAAGACGGAGATAACGGAATGTCTATTCACCGTGCTGCACCAAGATTTGAAGATTTAGCTACTTCTTCTGAAGTTTTATTCACAGGTATTAAAGTAATTGACTTAATTGAGCCTTATGCAAAAGGAGGTAAAATTGGTTTATTCGGTGGTGCTGGAGTGGGTAAAACAGTATTGATTCAAGAATTAATTAACAATATCGCAAAAGGTCACGGTGGACTTTCAGTATTCGCAGGAGTAGGAGAAAGAACACGTGAAGGAAATGACTTACTTCGTGAGATGTTAGAGTCAGGTATTATTAAATATGGTGATGATTTCATGCACTCTATGGAAAATGGAGGATGGGATTTATCTAAAGTAGATATGCCAGGAATGAGAGAGTCTAAAGCTACTTTCGTTTTCGGACAAATGAATGAGCCTCCTGGTGCTCGTGCTCGTGTAGCCTTATCAGGATTATCTATTGCGGAATATTTCCGTGATGGAGCTGGAACTGGACAAGGAAAAGACGTACTTTTCTTCGTAGATAACATTTTCCGTTTTACTCAAGCGGGTTCTGAAGTATCTGCACTTTTAGGACGTATGCCTTCTGCAGTAGGTTACCAACCAACTTTGGCAACAGAGATGGGGGTAATGCAAGAGCGTATTACTTCAACAAAAACAGGATCTATTACATCTGTACAAGCGGTTTACGTACCTGCGGATGATTTAACTGACCCTGCTCCAGCAACAACATTTGCTCACTTAGATGCTACAACAGTATTGTCTCGTAAAATTGCTGAGTTAGGTATTTATCCAGCGGTAGATCCATTAGATTCTACTTCTCGTATCTTAACTCCAGATGTTTTAGGTGATGAGCACTATGATTGTGCACAAAGAGTAAAAGAAATTTTACAACGTTACAAACAATTACAAGATATTATCGCGATTTTAGGTATGGAAGAATTATCTGAAGAAGATAAATTAGTCGTATCTCGTGCTCGTAAAGTACAACGTTTCTTATCTCAACCTTTCCACGTAGCAGAACAGTTTACAGGAATTCCAGGTGTTTTAGTAGATATTAAAGATACTATCAAAGGATTTAATATGATTATGGATGGTGAATTAGACCGTATCCCAGAATCAGCTTTCAACCTTAAAGGAAGTATTCAAGAAGCTATCGAAGCTGGAGAAAAAATGTTAGCAGAAGCTTAATAATAAGTATTCAGTAAACAGTATCAGTTAGCAGTAACTGAGACTGAAAACTGAGACTGAAAACTAATAAAATTATGATTTTAGAAATAGTATCACCAGAAGCAACCTTATTTTCAGGAGAAGTTACATCTGTATCGGTTCCAGGAATCAATGGCGAGTTTCAAATGTTAAATAATCACGCTGCAGTAGTTTCGATTCTTCAAAAAGGAAACGTAAAAATTAATGCAACTAGTTTTAATATTGATAAAGCCAATTTAGCTAAATTTACTAAAGTAAACGAGCAAACATATTGGTTAGCAATTAACTCTGGTACTATAGAAATGAATAACAATAAAGTAATTGTTTTAGCAGACTAATTCAGTTTTTTATTAAAATAACAATCCCGATAAGTGTTTTCTTATCGGGATTTTTTATTCCCCTTTTTTAGAGGGTTGCCCTTAGGATGGGGTGTTTTTTATAATTCTATGAGATTATCTAATCTTCTATATATTCAATAATATCTTCGGGTTTACAATCCAAAATTTTACAAATTGAATTTAATGTCGAAAATTTAATTGCCTTTGCTTTACCTGTTTTTAATATTGATAAATTCGCTAAAGTCATATCTAACTTTTCTGCCAATTCGTTAGAACGCATTTTTCGTTTGGCAAGCATTACATCTAAATTAATTATAATTGCCATAGCTATATGGTTAGTTCGTTTTGCTCTTTTATTTTTTGTCCAATTTTAAAAACTTCACTTAACACAATAAAAAACAATCCTAATGAAAGAAAACTTAAGAAAGTTCCAAAACCAATATTTAGAATCACATTGTTTTTTGATAAATTTAAAATTGTCTCAACAATAATGTCTATAAATGAAAAGTAAATAATTAATTGTCCAATTTTATAAAACAAGGAAGAAGTTTCAGTTTCAAATATTTTCTTTTCTTGTAATAGTCTTAATAATTTTCTGAAATTATAAATTGCTAGGATAACTAAACTGAAGCCACTTACTAAAATTAGGAAGCCTATTTTATGAATAACAGAATCTAATATTACTTCGTTACCATATAGTTTTATTGGAACATCAAACACTTCATTATTGAAAATTGTAATTATTGAAAATAGTAGTAAAAGAGGATATGTTATTAATGAAATCATCCACAAATAATCAACAATTGTTTTTAGGAAATTTAGTTTTCTCATGATTTTTAGTTTAAATTAATATTCAAAAATAATAAAAAATTATCGAATAACAATAAAAATTTAAATTTTATGTTTTTAATTTTCGTTTTCGTATTTTTACTTCATGAAAAAAATCCCAAATGCACTTCAACATAAATTAAACCTTCGTACAGAAACAAACGCTTTACGAAAATTGCCTGTTCCCACAAATGGAATCGATTTTTCATCCAACGACTATTTAGGTTTCGCTAAAAACGATCAAATATTTGATGTGACTCACCAATATTTAGTAGATAACGACATAAAAATTAATGGCGCAACAGGTTCTCGATTAATTTCTGGAAATCATAATCTATATACTATTACAGAAAATTATATTGCTGAATTTCATCAATCGGAAACTGCTTTAATTTTTAATTCAGGTTACGATACGAATGTCGGTTTTTTTAGCGCTGTTCCACAAAGAAATGATATTATACTGTATGACGAATTGTGTCACGCTTCTATTCGTGATGGCATTCAAATGAGTCATGCCAAATCATACAAATTTCAACATAATGATTATGAAGATTTAGAAGTTTTATTAAGTAAATTTCAGACTTCTCACCCTGAGCTTGTTGAAGGGGAACTTCCAACTTCCAGCTTCCAGCTTCAAACTATTTATATCGTCACAGAATCCGTTTTCTCCATGGATGGCGATGCTCCAAATATGGAAACTTTAGTGCAACTTTCAGAAAAATATAAAGTATTTTTAGTGGTAGATGAAGCGCACGCTTTAGGTGTTTTTGGAGATAAAGGGGAAGGTTTAGTGCAATCTCAAAATCTTCAAGATAAAATATTTGCCAGAATCATGACTTTCGGAAAAGGTTTGGGTTGTCACGGCGCCGCAATTTTAGGAAGTGCTAGTTTAAAAGAATATTTAGTCAATTTCGCTAGAAGTTTTATTTATACAACCGGACTTTCACCGCATTCAGTAGCAACAATTTTAGTAGCATATCAAAATTTGAATCAATTGACAGAACTTCAAAAATTAAAAGAAAATATCAATTTTTTCAATCAACAAAAGCAATTATTAGGTATTAAACCTTTATTTGTATATAGTAAGTCGGCGATTCATTCTGCTATTATTCCAGGAAATGAAAAAGTGAAACACATCGCTTCTCAATTACAAGAAAAAGGTTTTGAAGTGAAAGCCATTCTTTCACCAACTGTTCCGGAAGGACAAGAAAGATTGCGTTTTTGTTTGCATTCGTATAATACAGAAAAAGAAATGCAAGATGTGTTGATAGAATTGAGTAACTTAGTCTTTTAATGAAAACTATTTATGGAAAATTCTAAATTTCACAAAATTGCTAATTACCAATACACTTCTGAAGCGTATTTATTTAAAGGAAAATTAGAATCTGAAGGTGTAGAAGTTTTTTTGCAAAATGAAAACACAATTAACACCGATCCATTATTAAGTAATGCTCTTGGTGGCGTAAAGTTATTTGTGAAATCTGAAGATGTCATGAAAGCCAAACAAATTTTAGATGCTATTCCGGAATATTCTGTTAATGATAAAGGTGAATTATTATCTTGTCCGAATTGTGGCTCTACTACCATTACAATGGTAACTAGTATTAAAGATGTGAAATCTTTTTTTGCTTTTGTTTATGGACTTCTCACCCTGTCAATGCCATTATTTTCGAAGCAAAAATACAAATGCGAAAGCTGTAATTTTGAATTTTAAATTTATTATCCAAATTTTCACAAAACATTAAGACACTTCTTTGCGAACCTTGCGAATTCTTTGCGAACTTTGCGTTTAAATAAAACTTATGAAACTATTTATAACAGGAATTGGAACTGATGTAGGCAAAACCATCGCCTCTTCAATTATTGTAGAAGCTTTAGAAGCCGATTATTGGAAACCAATTCAAGCTGGCGATTTAGATAATTCCGATACGAATAAAGTAGAAAAGTATGTCTCAAATACCACTACAAAATTCCATAAAAACGCTTATGCTTTGCAAACGCCTGCAAGTCCGCATTTAGCTGCTGAAATTGATGGAATTACAATTGAATTAAAGAAAATTATCGAACCAACAACTTCAAATCATTTAGTAGTTGAAGGCGCTGGTGGAATTTATGTTCCTTTAAATAATGCAGATTGTGTCATCGATTTAATTCAGCCTGATTATAAAGTCATTGTGGTTTCTCGCCATTATTTGGGAAGTATCAATCATACGTTAATGACTATCGAAATATTAAAATCAAGAAATTTAGATGTAGCAGGAATTGTTTTTTCTGGAGACGAAAATAAAGCTACAGAAACTATTATTCTTGAAAAAACAAATGTTCCTATGATTGGAAGAATTGACAACGAACCGTATTTCGACCAAAATGTAATAAAATATTACGCCGATTTGTTTAGAGAAAATCTTCAAAAAATAGGATAGATTATAGAAAAATAGCCTTTATCTTTGCAAAATAATTTTAGAATTTACAGGAGTATTTTTTCTTGCCTCTATTTTCTATTTTCTAAAAATTACTATGACACTTTCAGAAAAAGATAGTTTATACAACTGGCATCCCTATACACAACATAAAATTCATTCTCATTTTCCAGCCATCGTAAAAGGTAAAGATGAGTTTTTGTGGGATGAAAACGGAAAACAATATATTGATGCGATTGCTTCTTGGTGGGTGAATCCGTTCGGACATAGTAATACATTTATTGCCGATGCGATTTATAAACAACTTACCACTTTAGAACACGTTTTATTTGGCGGTTTTACACATAATGTTGTGGTAGAATTAGCAGAGAAATTAGTCGAAATTTTACCTTCCAATCAAAGAAAGTTTTTCTATTCTGATAATGGTTCGACTGCGGTGGAAGTGGCGATAAAAGCTTCTTTTCAATTTCATTATAATAAAGGTGTAATGAAAAATACCATTATTGCTTTTGAAGATGCTTTTCACGGCGATACTTTCGGAGCGATGGCAGTAAGTGGAATTGGTTTGTTTACAGAAGCTTTTCAAGATGCTTTAATTAATGTAATCAGAATTCCAGTTCCAACAAAAGGGAATGAAGAAATTTCTAAACTAGCTTTACAAAAAGCAATTTCAGAGAATGAAGTTGCAGCTTTTATTTTTGAACCTTTGGTTTTAGGAGCAGCCGGAATGGTTATGTACGAAGCTTCGGAATTAGATAAATTGCTTTCAATTTGTAAAGAAAACGATGTGTTTGCTATCGCAGATGAAGTGATGACAGGTTTCGGAAAAACAGGAAAACTATTCGCATGTGATTATTTGGAAAACCAGCCAGACATGATGTGTTTGAGTAAAGCACTAACTGGTGGAACCATTCCAATGGCAATTACCTCTTTTACACAAGAAATATTTGATGGATTTGTGAGCGATAATGTCAATCATGCGTTGTTTCACGGGCATACTTTTACGGCTAATCCAACAGGTTGTGCGGCAGCTTTGGCAAGTATTTCATTATTGAAGAATCCAGAAATTTTTGAAAATATAGCTAAGATTAACGCTTCGCATCTTCAATTTGAAAAACATATTTCACAACATCATAAAGTAAAAACTACTCGAGTTTTAGGTGTTATTTTTGCTTTAGAAGTTCAAGTTTCCCAAAAACAAGACTATTATAGTAATTTACGTAATCAATTTTATAATTTTTTCATTGAGAAAGGTGTAATTTTGCGCCCAGTGGGAAATATCATTTATATTTTACCTTCTTATATTATTTCTGAAGAAAGTTTACAACAAATTTACAACACCATCGAACAAGCATTAAACGAGATTCCATGTTAAAACAACCTGTTTTTATTAATTCAATTGCTTCCATTTCTGCTTTAGGAACTACTTCTGCTGAGATTTGGAACAATTATTTACATGAAAATTCTTTGTTTCAAAAAATGGATGCCAACCAGAAACACTATTGGGTTTCTAAGTTTTCAGAAAATGAAAATCAACTTCTGGAAGAAATAATAACTTCTGATTCTAAATACAAACATCTAGATAAATCAGTCGTTATGGCTATTTTGGTGGCTAGAAAGTGTTTCGAAAACAGTCATTTTTCAGATAAAAATGTCGGAATTAATTTTGGTTCATCACGTGGTGCTACGACTTTATTTGAAAAACATCATTCTGATTTTATAAATGAAGGAACCGTTTCTACGTTTACTTCTCCAGCCACAACTTTAGGGAATATTTCTAGTTGGGTTTCACACGATTTACAAACGGATGGTCCAGAAATTTCACATTCTATAACGTGTTCAACTGGATTGCATGCCTTATTAAATGGTATTGCTTGGTTGCAATCTGGAATGTCCAATCAGTTTTTGGTTGGAGCAAGTGAAGCGCCATTAACACCATTTACCTTAAGTCAATTATCTGCTTTAAAAGTCTATTCTAATGAAGAAAATGCTTTAGCTAACAGAAGTTTAGATTTTGAAAAAACCATGAACACTATGGTTTTAGGTGAGGCGGCAGCTTGTTTGTCTTTGTCTCTTTCTTCAGAAAACGCTGTTGCAAAAATTACAGGTATTGGTTTTGCAACGGAAGTTTTATCAAGTAGTACGTCCATTTCTTCAGATGCTAAATGTTTTCAAAAATCTATGAAAATGGCTATTGGTTCTAATGTATTGGAAGAAATTGATGCAATTGTGATGCACGCACCTGGAACAATTAAAGGGGATAGTACAGAATTCGAAGCCATAAAAATCATTTTTGGAAATAACTTACCTATGTTAACTTCAAACAAATGGAAAGTGGGACATACTTTTGCCACTTCCGGATTATTAAGCATTGAATTAGCTATTTTAATGTTACAAAATCAGCATTTTATAAATTCTCCTTTTTATAAAAATTCTAATTCAAAAAAACTTAAAAAAATATTGGTAAATGCAGTTGGTTTTGGCGGAAATGCAGTTTCTGTTTTAATAGAATTATAGTTTTTTACTCTTAATTTTTTTTTAATGCAACTCTTTGTTGTGATTCTTTTTCTTTGATAAAATAAACTTCTTTATTTTATCAATCTTTTATTTGTTTTATTTCGATTTCTAAAACAAATTATCGATTCTTTTCTATTATAAAATTTTAGCAGATAAAATCTTAACAAAACACAATTAAATTATTAAAAATTCAAACAAAACATTCAAAATATAAATATTTAACAGAATTAACTTTTTTTAATAGAATAAAATACATACTTTTAACATAATAACTAAAATATTTTTAATTTAAATAGAAATAAAATAATAATTCAGTAACAATAAAATAATAGAAAATGCATTGACTTTAGTTTAACCTCAAATCTTCCCCGGATATGATTAAAAAAAATACTCCTTTTACAAGATTTCTATTAACTACAATAGTTTTCTTTTTACTTACTTCAGTAAGTTTTTCTCAAAATGCAAATTTAGTGATATCTGGAAATGGTGCTATTATTGCGAATGGTGATATCACTCCAAGTCTAGCAGATTTTACTGATTTCGGAAATGTAAATATTGGTTCTACTCAAGATAATACTTTTGTCTTAAGAAATGATGGAGTTGGCGGAACAAGTAGTTCGCGAAGAATTACTTTCGCTAATCCGGCAGTTGTTATTTCGGGTACAGGTGCGGCTCAATTTTCTATTATTTCAGGTCCAACAGGAGGAAGTTTGTTAAATGGTTTAGGAGCTGTTTTTTCTCCAAATTTAGTAATTCGTTTTACCCCAACTGCTCCAGCAGGATTCAAAAACGCTACTATTACTGTTAGATATACAAATAATGGAGGTGCTTTAACTTACGTATATGCAATCAGAGGAAATGCTATTTCTGCTCCAGAAATGGATGTTCGAGGAAATGGGAATTCTATTGTTGATGGGGATATCACTCCATCAATAGTAGATTTTACTGATTTTGGTTCAACATCTGTTGGTGGAAGCATAATGAGAACTTATTTTGTACACAATACAGGGGCTGCTAATTTAAATTTAGGTGCGATAACATTTTCAGGAGCTAATCCTGGAGATTTTTCTATTACAACTGCTCCTGCTGCAATTGTCGCTCCGGGAGGAAACACTTCTTTTGTAGTAACATTCAATCCTTTGGTGATAGGAACAAAAACAGCAACTATTTCAATTGTAAATGACGATTCAAATGAAAATCCATACAACTATAGTTTAATCGGAACTTGTATTCAAACTTTTTTTGATAGTGATGGAGATGGAATATTTGATAATGTAGATATCGATGATGATAATGACGGGATTCGAGATACAATTGAAGAAACAAACTGTAATAATGCCAATGGCCCAAAAGTAAACTATAAATTTTTAAATGAAAGTTTTGGCGCAGGAACAAGAACAACAATTAATACAACTTATAACGCTATTACTACTTATTGCTATGAAAACGGAATAGGCGCGCCTAACACAGCTGCTTGTCCAACTTTAAGTTCAATTGATTTAAATGATGGAGAATATGCCGTAGCATCAAGTTGTCAAATCGCATCTTGGGCACCAAGCTATTGGCACATGGGTGGAGATCACACGGGTGATGTAAACGGAAGAATGGCTATTTTTAATGCTTCTTATACTCCTGGAATTTTTTACACGGCTTCTATTACTGGCGCTTTACCAAATATTCCAATTACCTATAGTTTTTGGGTGTTAAATATTGATAGAACAAATGCGCCTGGTATCGCTACAAGATTACGTCCAAACGTAAGAGTAGAATTCAGAGATGCAAATAATAATCTATTAACTTCAATTAGTACAGGTAATATTGCACCAACAACAGCAACTAATTTAGCTGGAGATTGGGTACAGTTTACAGCAAGTTTAAACTTAAACGTGGATGCTTTTAACGTGACTTTTATCAATAACGAAACGGGTGGTTTAGGAAACGACTTAGCTTTAGATGATATTTTAATTACACAAGCTTTATGTGATCTAGACTTAGATGGTGTGGCGGATGTTTTCGATTTAGATTCTGATAACGACGGAATTGAAGATATTATTGAAGTAGGTTTAGGGAATTTAAGCAATGCAAAAGGAAGAATGGATGTAGCTTGGATGGATGCTAATGCTAATGGTTTACATGATAGTGCCGAAGGAATTTTATCTGCTCCTGATTTTGATGGTGATGGTGCTGCAAATTATATGGATTTAGATTCTGATAATGATGCCATTTTTGATGTAGATGAATCTGGTGCTGGAAATGCGAATGCGGTTTCAGGTTTTGTGAATGGTGATGGAGATATTACTGGAGATGGAAAAGGCGATGGTGCCGACACAGAAACTTTCAGAAGCAAAGATACTAACGGCGATGGTGTAGATGAAGGTTATGGAGATGGAATTTTAGATTTATACGATTATGGTTTTAATGTCTATGGTAACTTAGATCAAGGATTAAATAGCGCTCCATTTTTAAACTATGTTTTAGATACTGATGGTGACGGTTCTCCAAATTATTTAGATGTAACAAGCAACGGAAGTTTTGATATTGCCAATACACTTTATGCTTCTTTAGACGCTAATAGCGACGGGATCATTGATGGTAACACAGATGTTGATAAAGACGGAATTGTTGATGCATTTGATACCAACACGGCTTATTTCGGTTCACCAAGGGATTTAAACAGAAAACTATTATTAGAATTTGATGGTAGAAACGATTACGCTCAAAGTACTCCTGTTTTAGGTGGTTTGCCTTCTGCAACTTTAATGTCGTGGGTGAATTTAGCTAACGGATATAATGCTGATGGTGTAATTGTCGGACAAAATAATTTCCAATTAAAAGTATCTAACATTAAAAGATTACAAGCTACTGTAAATGGAACTACGGTTACATTCAATACGGCTTTAAATACCAATCAATGGTATCATGTGGCAGCCATTTATTCTGGCGGAAGTGTGAGATTATATTTAAACGGATTACAAGTAGCTTCTCAAGCATTAGCGGGAAACATTGCTGTAGATGTTTCTGTACTAACGTTAGGAAAAAATCCTATTAGTGCTACCAACTATTTCAGAGGAAAAATGGATGAAGTTCGTGTTTTCAATATCGGATTAACAGATGCGCAATTACAAAGAATGGTGTACCAAGAAGTTAGAAATAACGCGACTCAACTTAGAGGAGAGGTAGTGCCAAAAGATGTAGGGACTTTACCATTTGTTAATTTGGTAAGATATTACAGAATGGATGTTTATAAAGATGACATTATTGATGATTTATCTACGCCAGCAATTGATTTGGTAGGAACAAAAATTTTCAACCATAAAGTGATTAATTTACAACAAGCGCCTATGCCATTCTTAACCGAAAGAACTGGAGATTTCGCAACAGCTGTAAATAGTCCAACAAAAGAAATTAGAGGCATGGATATTATGGATTACGATTGGTCAATTGTAAACGTAGCGCATAATATTACAGAAACTTCAAATTCAACAGATTTAGGATTATTTTTAAATCCAGGAGTTTCGATTAATATGACTAACGATAACAAATTACAAAACGATTGGTATTTATTACTAGATGGAGTAGTTGATTTAGTGGGTCGTTCACAATTGGTACAAACTACTCAAAGTGATTTAGAACCAACAAGTGATGGTTGGATTGAAAGAGACCAACAAGGAGTTTCAAACTTATTCAACTATAATTACTGGTCTTCTCCAGTAGGGCCAATTAACGGTAGTGTTAATAATAATAATTACACGGTAGCTTCTGTAATGAGAGATGGTACCAATCCTGCAAGTCCAACTCCAATCAATTGGGTAGGTGGTTATAATGGTGCACCAACAAGTCCAATAAGTGTAGCGCGTTTTTGGATATGGACATTTCAAAATGTTACGGGAGTTTATGCAAACTGGTCTCAAGTTTTAGAAACAGGTACATTAAGACCTTCTCAAGGTTTTACAATGAAAGGAAGTGGAGCTTTAACACCAAAACAAAATTATACATTCGTAGGAAAACCATTTAATGGTACAATTACTAACCCAATTTCAGCAAATAATTTAAATTTAAGTGGCAATCCTTATGCTTCTGCTTTGGATGCAGATAAGTTTATTGATGACAATGTAAGTTCTTTAGCCGGACCTTCAGGGGCGACTAACGGAACTTTATATTTCTGGGAACAGTCAGCGTTAAATAATACACATGTATTACAAGGTTATCAAGGTGGATACGCAGCTTATACAAAAGTTGGTGGAACTCCTCCAATTGCACCACCTGGAATTAGTGGTTTAGGAGGAAATACTAAAATCGCACAACGTTTTATTCCAGTAGGACAATCGTTTTTTGTTTTCGGAAGTGCTACAGGTGGAACTATTACATTTAATAATTCTCAAAGATTATTTGTGAAAGAAAATGATCCATCATCTTTTGAGATATTCAAAAATAGTAATCAAAGTGTACATGCTAATCCGAATGTTGTAACAAATGCAAATGATGCTTATTCAGTTCGTAAATTTGGAAAAATTCGTTTAGGATTTAATTCAACGAATAATTTCCACAGACAAATCTTATTAGGATTTATGAATGAAAGAGCTTCAGATAATTTTGATCCTGGTTATGATGGTATACATTTAGATGATCAACCCAACGATATGTTTTTTAGAAGCCAAGAAACAAATTTAATTATACAAGGTGTAGGTTTTTTCAATCCTTTAAAAAGACATCCAATCAGTATAAAAACCAATCAAGATGGTTATGTAGAAATTGTTTTAGATGATGTTGAAAATTTTGATTTAAATAGAAAAATATTCATTTTTGATAATGAAACTGGAATTTTTCATAATATTAAAACTCAACCTTTTAAAGTTAAGTTAGAAGTAGGAGTTCATAATGATAGATTTTATTTAACTTTTACAAACAGAAGTTCATCAAATGTTATAGCTAAACAAAGTAACGATAGTTTAAATAAAGAAGAAAATACAAATGAAACACTTGTTGTAAATTACGAAAACACCAATCAAGTAGTACAAATTTCAAATGAAGACATTAACGTAACGGTAAAGAATGTGTATTTATATAATTTAGTAGGACAATTGGTAAATACTTGGGATGTGAGAAATGAAAATCAAGCTAACATTCAAATTCCAATGACTTCAAACAGTACAGGAGTTTATATTGTAAAAGTGGAAACTTCTAACGGAAGTTTTAGTAAAAAAATAAGTATAAAATAAAAAGATGATTTATAATTCTAATAATTAATCCCAACTTGGTAAGCAGGTTGGGATTTTTGGTTATAATTGGTTTGTCTTTCTTAAGAGTTCAATTCATTCTTGTCATGCTGTAAGCATCTCACACCATCCACATCACTAATCCATTTCGAATTAATCCTTCAAATCCTTTAAAGCTGCGTGCCTTTCAGCACGATCTTTAAAATAAAAATCCCAACTTCTAATTTCTAAAAGTTGGGATTTTCTATAAAATTATTTTAGTCTTAAATCAAATTCATAATCGCATCTGGGAAGATACCAATAAGCACTAATAAAACAGTAGCTACAATTCCTACAATATAATATTCAGAATGGTTGGCGTAAACTTTACCGTAAGTTGGTTCTTTCGTGTACATCGCCACCACAATTTTGAAGTAGTAAAATACTGCAATCATCGAGTTGATAATCGCTACAATTGCTAAACCAATAAATCCGCTTGAAATAATTTGATTCAATAAGAAAAACTTCGCAAAGAAACCTGCTAAAATCGGAATTCCTGCCATAGACAATAAAGCAATTGTCATTACGAAAGCCATTAAAGGATGTTTTTTACCTAATCCATTGAAGTTATCAATAAAGTCGTTGTCTTCGTTTTTAACCACGAATAAAATTACTGAAAACGCTGCTAAACCTGCAATCGCATAAGAAGTAGCGTAAAAAAGAAGGTTGTTTTCTGCAGAGTTAATATTTAATAATGTCATTAACATAAACCCAGTATGAGAAATACCAGAATATGCAATAACACGTTTTACTTTTTTCTGACGTAAAGCCATTACGTTACCAAATAACATCGTTGCAATTACTACAACTACTATTACTTGTGTATAACTGTATAACATTTGACTGTTTAAAATCGTAATCAATTTAAAGAAAGAAGCCATAGCCGCCACTTTTGCAAGCGTACTCATTATAGCCGTTACTTGAGTTGGCGCACCTTCATAAACATCTGGAGCCCAAAAGTGCATTGGAGTAGCCGCAACTTTAAATAACATTCCAATGGTAATTAAAATCACACCAATGTAAAACCAAAATTCTGTACTTGCAGAAATAGAAGCTTCGTATAAAGTTCCTACATCAAAAGTTCCTGTAGCACCATATAACATCGTAATTCCGAATAATAAAATTCCTGATGCAAAAGAACCCATTAGGAAATATTTCATTCCGGCTTCGTTACTTTTAATGTTTAATCTGTCGCTTCCCGCTAACACGTATAATCCAATAGATAACACTTCAATACCTAAGAAAAACATTGCCATATTACTGAAACTTACCATAGCCACAGCTCCAGAAAGCATAAATACTTTTATAGAAATGAAGTCAGATAATTTTGAACTTTTAGCGTAACTCGGCGCACTCATTAAAATTAAAAGAGCCGTTAATAATATGAACAAACTTGAAAAGGCAACTGAGAATTTATTCACCTCAATCATAGATTCGTAGCCTGTTATTTCAGGTAATTGACCAGTAATATTTAAACCAAATAATGCCATCAAAGACACAATTGACACAGGAATAATAATCTTTTTTAGATTCATTATTTCTGCTAATAAACAAAATATTCCGATTCCTATTATAGCAATTAATGTAGTCATTTTAAATTGATTATTATTTAATTTGTGTTAAAATTGATTGTAAACTTGGCGTAATTAGATCGATAATTGGTTGTGGAAATAATCCGAAGAAAATAGTTAAACCTACTACAATTACTAAAACAATACTTTCTTGTTTTGATATTTTATGAAACGTTTTTGTTTCTGAACCTAACATTACTTTTTGAAACATTCTTAACATATAAAACGCTCCTAAAATAATAGTTGTTCCTGCAATTACGGCATACCAAATGTTTACTTTAAATAAACTATATAGTAAATTGAATTCACCAATAAAGTTGAAAGTTGTTGGTAAAGCCACAGAAGCCAACATGATAATCATAAATAATGAGGCGAAATACGTGTCTTGAATTCTGATTCCACCCATTTGTTTAATTTCGTACGTGTTATATCTGCTGTAAATCAATTCTACAACATAAAATAATCCAACAATTACAATACCGTGAGAAACCATTTGTAAAACCGCACCTTGAAATCCTTCAATAGTTAAAGAATATAAACCTGCAGCAATTAATCCAACGTGTGATAAAGAAGAATACGCTAAGAATTTCTTAATGTCTTTTTGTTTTAAAGTTACAATAGCACCGTAAATAATTCCAGCAATTGATAATGCCAAAATAATTGGCATATATTCTTTAGCAGCACTATCAGACAATGGTAATTGCCATCTTAAAACACTATATAATCCCATTTTCAACATAATTCCAGATAATAACATGGTACCAACTGCTGGTGCTTTGCTATAGGTATTAGCTTGCCAAGTATGGAAAGGAATTAATGGAATTTTAATCGCATACGCTAAAAAGAACGCGAAGAAAATATATGTTTTTTCAACATGAGTTAATGGTAAAGCATATAATTTATTGATGTCAAAACTTCCCCCTTTTGTGTATAAGTAAATGAATGCTAAAAGCATAAATAACGAACCTGCAAACGTGTAAATGAAGAATTTTAAAATCGCTTTTTTACGTTCTTCTAAATCTCCGTTACCCCAATTTAAGGCGATGAAATAAATCGGAATTAAAGCAATTTCCCAAAAGATATAATATAAAAACCCGTCTGATGCTAAGAATGTTCCTGCCATAGCAAATCCCATGAACAACATTAAGGCATATATTGATTTTGAATTTTCAAATTTTGTGATAAATCCAGATAAGATAATTAGTGGTAACAAACCTGTTGTTAATAATAACATCACTAAAGATAAACCATCAACATGTAAAGCGAAGTTTATGTTTAGTTGTGTAATCCAAGGTAAATTTACATCTAAATTTTCGCCAGCTTGATAAGCATTTAAAGCCAATAGTGATGCTCCGAAAGCAGCAATACTTGAAACTAAAGCTATTTTAGAAGCGAACTTGTTTCCAGATAAATAGGTGACAAAAGCGCCAACTAATAATACAATTAAAACGATACTAATATCCATTATTTTAAATCTCGAATTATAAATACATAAACTAAAAACCCAACCATTCCGAATATGAATGCGAATAAATACACACCAATATTACCATTTTGAATTTTCTTCCCTTTTATAGATAATGCATAAGTGGCACCACCTAAACCAATAACTGCTTTAGAAATGAATTTCTCCACATATTTTTTAGCAAAACTAGAAATCATATAGATTGGTTTCACAATTGTTGCCATATAAATTTCATCTAAATAATACTTGTTCGATAAAACTTTGTGTAAACCTTGTACTTCTGAATCTGCTACTGGAATTTCTTTTTTCTTCAAATATTTAGAATAAGCAATACCAATTCCAACTAAAGCTCCAACAGTTGCAATAGCCATTAACATATAAGCTTGACCATCTAAATGATGCGCTTCATGTTTTTTGAATAATGGTGCTAAATAATGATTTAACCAACTGTTTCCTGGTAAGCTAATAGCTCCGCCAATTGCAGCTAATGTTGCTAAAATTACTAAAGGAATAGTAATTAATGCTGGACTTTCGTGTAAGTGATGTTTTTGTTCTTCAGTTCCTCTAAAGTCGTTGAAGAAAGTTAAATACATCAATCGGAACATATAAAATGCAGTCATAATAGAAGCAATCGAACCAATAATCCATAATGGAATATTTCCGTGGAAAGCTGTCATTAAAATTTCGTCTTTAGACCAGAATCCTGAGAATGGGAAAATTCCTGAAATCGCTAAGGTAGAAATCATCATCGTCCAGAAAGTAATTGGCATCACTTTTCTTAAACCACCCATATTTCTCATGTCTTGTTCTCCGTGTAACGCGTGAATTACAGAACCTGAACCTAAGAACAAACAAGCTTTAAAGAAAGCGTGAGTTATTACGTGGAATACGGCTACTTCATAAGCACCTAAACCTAATGCTAAAAACATTAAACCTAATTGCGAAACAGTAGAATAAGCTAATACTTTTTTAATATCGTTTTGAACTAAACCAATTGATGCTGCAACTATTGCTGTGATAGCACCAACAATTGCAATTACGTTTTGAATATCTGGAGTTAAGTCGAATAAGAAATTCATTCTAGTAATCATAAAGATACCAGCCGTTACCATTGTTGCTGCGTGAATTAATGCAGAAACAGGCGTTGGTCCAGCCATTGCGTCTGGTAACCAAGTTGCCAAAGGTAATTGTGCTGATTTACCACAAGCTCCAATGAATAAACATAAAGCTGCGATTGATAATAGGCTAGGAGAGATGACATCTTTTCCTAATAAGGCTTTTATTTCTAAAAATTCTAAAGTACCAAATGTATGACCTAAGATGAAAATTCCAATTAAGAAACCTAAATCTCCAATACGGTTCATAATGAATGCTTTTTTCGCAGCATCATTATAATCTTGGTTTTTATACCAAAATCCGATTAGTAAGTAAGAACATAATCCAACGCCTTCCCAACCAATGAACATAATTAGTAAGTTACTTCCAGCTACTAAAGTGATCATGAAGAATACGAACAAATTTAAATAAGAGAAAAATTTGTGCATATTTTCGTCTTCATGCATATAGCTGATAGAGTAGATGTGAATTAAAGTTCCAATTCCAGTTACAAACAATAACCATAAAACTGATAATTGATCGAATAAGAAGGAGAAATTAATTTTTATATTTCCGATTGAAAACCAATCTGCTAAATGGAAAGTAATTGCTTTTCCGTCAGCGTTAATGCTGAAAAATAATGTTAGAGTTGCAACAAATGAAAGTGCAACGGCTAAAGTTCCAATTGCCCCAGAAACTGTTTTTCCTAACTTTTTTCCTAAGAAAAGCGTAGTTAAAAAACCTACAAGTGGTGCAAATAATAAGAGTAATATAGTAGTATTCATTTCAGAATTATCCTTTTAGATTTTTTAAATTATCGATGTCAATATTTCCAATATTTCTAAATACCGAAACTAATATAGCTAATCCTACAGCAACTTCAGCTGCGGCAACTGCCATAGTAAAAAATACGAAAACTTGCCCAGATGGATCTTCATGATAAGAAGAAAAAGCAACTAAAAGTAAGTTTACGGCATTTAGCATAATTTCAATAGACATAAACATGATTATGGCATTTCTTCTGTATAAAAGACCAAACGCACCAATACAAAATAGCAAAGCTGAAAGTGTAAGGTAGTTTTCAATACCAACGTGTTCTAAAATATTCATAATTATATTTTTTCTTCTTTTTTAGAAATTAAAACGGCACCAATCATAGAAACTAAAAGTAGGATAGAGGCAAATTCAAAAGGAACTTGATACTCGTTTAATAACACTTTTCCTAATACTTTTATCGATTGATAATCTACTCCAGAATTCACATATTCAATATTTTCTGGTTGTGCCTTACGTAAAGCAGCAATTAAAACTAAACCTAAAATTCCAGCAGAAAAAACAGCTGCGAATTTTGCCAATAAGGGTTTTGAAGTTTCATCTTCATGGTCTAGATTCATTAACATTAAGGTAAATAATAACAATACCATAATGGCTCCAGCATATACAATAATGTGAACGATGGCTAAAAATTGCGCATTGAACATTAAGTAATGACCTGCTAATGAAAAGAAGCAAATCACTAAATAAATCGCACTATGAATAGCGTTTTTACTAAAAACTGTTAAGAAAGCAGTTCCTAGTGTAATGGCTGATAATATATAAAAAACTATTTCTAACATGATTAATTTACTGTATTAGATTGGGTGTTTTTAATAGCCATGTCTAAAGGCATAACCAATTTGTCTTTTCCATAGATAAAATCTTCTCTATTATAACCTGAAGCTACAATTTTTTTAGATGTTGTTAAGTAAATAGCTTCTTTTGGACAAGCTTCTTCACATAAACCACAGAAAATACAACGCAACATATTTATTTCATAAATCTCCGCGTATTTTTCTTCTCTATATAAGTTTTTTTCTTCTGGTTTTCTTTCAGCAGCTTTCATTGTAATAGCTTCAGCCGGGCAAGATAAAGCACATAATCCGCAAGCGGTACATCTTTCTCTGCCTTGATCGTCACGCATTAACATATGTTGTAAACGTGCTACTGGACTCATTTCACGTACTTCTTCCGGGTATTTTATGGTCACTTTTCTTCTAAACAAATGTTTTAAAGTGGTCCATAAACCTTTCAGAATCGTCCAAACGTAAATTCGTTCTAAAAATGTCATTTCCTTGTTGGAAACTTCAATTTTTCTTCCTGATAATGATATTTGTTGTACTGACATTTTCTTACTAATTAAATATAACCATTACAATTCCTGTTACAATAATATTGATAACAGCTAACGGAATTAATATTTTCCAACCTAAATGCATTAATTGATCGTATCTGAAACGTGGAATCGTCCATCTTACCCACATATAGAAAAAGATGAAGAAACATATTTTTGCAAATAAAGCTAAGAAACCAATTAGTGCTGTTAAATTCATTCCAATCGCTTCTTTACATTCTGCCATAAATGGGAAGTGGTAACCACCAAAGAATATAACTGAAATAATTGTTGCCGAAATAAACATATTCGCATATTCAGCAAATAAATAAAATCCCATTTTCATAGATGAATATTCTGTATGATATCCACCAATTAATTCTGATTCACATTCTGCTAAATCGAAAGGTGTTCTATTAGTTTCTGCAAACGAACAAATTAAGAAAATTAAAAAAGCTAAGGGTTGATACAAAACATTCCAACCACCTGTTGTTTGCATTTCTGTAATGGCTTTTAAAGATAAAGAACCAGACATCATTAAGATGGAAATGATCGCTAATCCCATCGCAACTTCATAAGAAATCATTTGTGAAGAAGCACGAACCGCAGACATTAACGAGTATTTGTTGTTAGATGCCCAAGCACCAATCATAATTCCGTAAACTCCGATTGATAAAACTCCAAAAACATACAAAATTGAAACATCAATATCTGTTGCTTGAAGCACTACATCTCTTCCGAAAACATGAATTTTATCTCCCCAAGGAATTACAGCACTCGTAATTAATGCGGTACTCATGGCAATAGCCGGTCCTAAAATAAATAGGAATCTATTCGGTGTATTTGGGAAAAATTCTTCTTTTGTAAATAATTTGGCTCCATCGGCAAGTGGTTGTAATAATCCACCCCAACCTGCACGGTTTGGTCCAACACGGTCTTGTAAAAATGCGGCAACTTTACGTTCCGCCCAAGTTGAATACATCGCCATAAACATGGTTAATGCAAAAACGGCTACAATTACAACACTTTTTTCTATGATAAATGCACTATCCATTATTTTTGAGTATTTTTTAATGGAACACCTGACATACTAATTTTTACACGATCTTCATCACGTCCTAATAATATGTTTTTCTCTGTATCAATAATTACTTTTTCCAAAGGACGCGTGTAATTATTTTGGTTGATAACTGAATCTTTATTGAATACTTTCGGACCTTCAATTGTCCAATCTGATACTTCTTTTTTATCGAAACGACACGTATTACAAATGAATTCTTCTACTTCACCATATTGGTCTTTTCTACCTGTAACTCTTTGAATTTCGTTTCCGAACATCCAAACTGTAGTTTTTCCACAACAAGTTGTACATTCTCTGTGAGCATTGAAAGGTTTGTTAAACCAAACTCTACTTTTAAAACGGAATGTTTTGTCTGTTAAAGCTCCAACAGGACAAACATCAATCATGTTTCCAGAAAATTCATTGTCAATCGCAGCAGAAACACAAGTTGAAATTTGTGCATGATCTCCACGGTTTAAAACTCCGTGAACTCTCTTATCTGTTAATTGGTCAGCTAAAGTTGTACAACGTTGACATAAAATACAACGGTTCATGTGTAATTGAATTTTGTCACCAATATTTTCTGGTTCAAAAGTTCTTTTTTCTTCAATGAAACGTGTTTCTGATTTTCCGTGTTCGAAACTTAAATCTTGTAAATTACATTCTCCGGCTTGGTCACAAACTGGACAATCTAAAGGGTGGTTGATTAATAAGAATTCCGTTACTGATTTTCTTGCTTCAGTTACTCTGTCCGAATTTTTACTATTCACTTCCATACCATCCATACATCCTGTTACACAAGATGCCATTAATTTTGGCATTGGTCTTGGATCGGCTTCGCTACCTTTAGCCACTTCGACTAAACAGCAACGACATTTTCCACCGCTTCCTTTTAATTTAGAATAATAACACATGGCTGGTGGCACTAAATCGCCTCCAATCATACGCGCAGCTTGCAGGATCGTTGTTCCCGGTTCTACTTCAACGCTTTGTCCGTCTATGGTTACTTTCATGTTATAAATGTTTGATTCCTATCGGAATCATTTTTGAATTTTTATTAAACAGTTTGTTTTCCAATTAAGTGACGTACTTTTTCAAAAGGTTCGTTCACAAAATGGTTTCTATCTTTAATTTTTTCTGGGAATCTTACATGGTATTCAAATTCTTCTCTGAAGTGACGAATAGCAGCAGCTACTGGCCAAGAAGCAGCATCACCTAATGGGCAAATGGTGTTTCCTTCAATTTTAGATTGAATGTTCCATAATAAGTCGATATCTTCTTCACGACCTTGACCGTTTTCAATTCTCCATAAGATTTTTTCTAACCAACCTGTTCCTTCACGACATGGTGTACATTGTCCACAACTTTCATGGTGGTAGAAACGTGAGAAATTCCATGTATTTCTAACTATACAAGTTGTATCATTATAAACGATGAAACCTCCAGAACCTAACATTGAACCAGTTGCGAAACCTCCGTCTGATAAAGACTCGTAAGTCATTAATCGGTCTGTTCCGGCAGCAGTTTTGTATATTAAATGTGCTGGTAAAATTGGCACAGAAGAACCTCCAGGAACTAAAGCCTTTAAAGGTCTGTCGTCAATCATACCGCCACAGTATTCGTCAGAATTCATAAATTCTTCTACTGTAATTCCCATTTCAATTTCGTACACACCTGGATTTTTAATATGTCCAGAAGCTGAAATTAATTTGGTACCCGTAGATCTTTCTAAACCAATTTTTGCATATTCTGCACCAGAATTCATTACAATCCAAGGCACAGCAGCAATTGATTCTACATTATTTACCACAGTTGGGTTTGCCCATAATCCTGAGATTGCAGGAAACGGTGGTTTTATACGAGGATTTCCTCTTTTTCCTTCTAAAGATTCAATTAAGGCAGTTTCTTCTCCACAAATATAAGCTCCTGCACCAACATGAACGTATAAATCTAAATCGAAACCAGAACCTTTAATATTTTTTCCTAACCAACCAGCAGCATAAGCTTCTTTGATGGCTTTTTCTAAAATTTTGTAAACCCACATATATTCACCTCTAATATATATGTAAGAAAGATTAGCGCCAAGTGCGAAACTTGAAGTAATCATTCCTTCAATTAAAAGGTGAGGAATATATTCCATTAAGAAACGGTCTTTGAATGTACCTGGTTCAGATTCGTCTGCATTACAAACTAAGTGACGAGGTTTTCCGGATTTCTTATCGATAAAACTCCATTTCATTCCTACTGGGAAACCGGCACCACCACGACCACGAAGTCCTGAAGCTTTTACTTCTTCCGTAATATCGTCTGGTTGCATGGTTAATGCTTTTTCCACTGATTTATAACCGCCATTTTCGCGGTATACTTCATAGGTTTTTATTCCTGGAATATTTATTTTGTCTAATAATATTTTCTTTCCCATGATATTATTTATCGTGTAAAGTTATTTTTTCTGCTTTGCAATCTTCAATCAAATTATCGAAGGATTCCTTTGATAGTTTTTCGTGATAAAAATCGCCTAATTGCAACATTGGAGCATATCCACAAGCGCCTAAACATTCTACACCAACTACTTGAAACAAGCCGTCTGAAGTAATTTCTCCTTCTTTCACGCCCAATTTAGAACAAGCGTAATCCATTAAATCTTCTACACCACGAGTAGCACAACAAGAGGTTCTACAAAACTCGAACATATATTTAGCCACAGGTTTTGTGTTAAACATCGTATAGAAAGTTACTACTTCGTACACTTCAATTGGAAGAATTTCCAAAATTTCTGCGACTTTTTGTTGTAATTCTACACTTAACCAATTGTCATGAGCATCTTGTACTTCATGCAAAACTGGGATTAATGCCGATTTCTTTTTATCTGCAGGATAATGACTGATTAATTCGTTAATACGAGTCATTAACGCTTCAGTTATATTTATCTCTTGTTTGATATTTGATATTTCCATTTGTCTTATTTTAAATTTTGAATTTTAAGATTTTAAAACTCATCATTTATAATTTATTAAGCGTCTAATTCGCCAGCAATTACATTTAAACTTGATAAGATTACAATGGCATCTGACAACATTGAACCTTTAATCATTTCAGGGTAAGCTTGATAATATATAAAACTTGGTCTTCTGAAATGTAATCTATATGGTGTTCTACTTCCGTCTGTAATTAAATAAAAACCTAATTCACCATTACCACCTTCAACAGGATGATACACTTCGGCAACTGGAACAGGAACTTCACCCATTACAATTTTAAAGTGATAAATTAAAGCTTCCATGTTATTGTATACGTCTTCTTTTGGAGGAAGGTAATAATCAGGAACATCTGCGTGGAATACATTTCCTTCTGGCATTTTTTCTAAAGCCTGACGTATAATGCTTAAACTTTCCCAAACTTCCGCGTTTCTAACACAGAATCTGTCATAAGTATCACCTGATTTTCCAACAGGAATATTAAATTCGAAATCTTCATAAGAAGAATAAGGTTGTGCGACACGAACATCGTAATCCACACCTGCTGCTCTTAAATTCGGACCAGTAAATCCGTAAGACATTGCTTGTTCCGCTGAAATTGGTCCAACGTTAACTGTTCTGTCAATAAAAATTCTATTTCTTGTAAATAAATCTTCAAATTCTTTCCAAGCAACTGGGAAGTCTTTTAAGAAAGTATCTAATAATTCAAAAGCTCTTGGCGACCAATCTCTTTCGAAACCACCAATTCTTCCCATATTTGTAGTTAAACGAGCACCACAAATTTCTTCGTAAATTTCATAAACCTTTTCACGGAATTGAAAAACATATAAGAATCCTGTATACGCGCCAGTATCCACTCCTAAAATAGAGTTACAAATTAAATGGTCTGTAATGCGAGCTAATTCCATCACAATCACACGTAAATATTGTGCACGTTTTGGAACTTCGATGTCTAATAATTTTTCTAAAGTCATCCACCAAGCCATGTTATTGATTGGCGATGAGCAATAGTTCATACGGTCTGTTAAAGGAGTAATTTGATAAAACGGACGGTTTTCAGCAATTTTTTCAAAAGCTCTATGAATGTATCCGATTGTAGGTTCTGCATCTAAAATTCTTTCACCATCCATTAATAAGATGTTTTGAAAAATCCCGTGAGTGGCAGGGTGAGTAGGTCCTAAGTTTAGGATAGCTAATTCGCTTCCGTCTTCGTTATGACGTTCCTCTATGTATTTGTAATATCTGTGATCTGCTGGTAATGCTACTGTTCCCATCTTAAATTGTTGAATTGTTAATGGTTCTACCAAAGAAACGGTCGTCTTTGTCTGTTCTTCCTGAATCTTCCATTGGGAATTCTTTTCTCATTGGGAAAGAAACCATTTCGTCCATATTTAAAATACGAACTAAATTTGGATGCCCTTTGAAAATGATTCCGTAGAAATCGAAAGTTTCTCTTTCCATCCAATCTGCACAATTGTATAAAGAAGTTACAGATTTTACTTCAGGAGTGGTTCCGTTTAAAAAAGTTTTCACTCTAATTCTTTTGTTTTCGTACCAATTGTGTAAATGATATACGACACAAAATTGTTCGTTTTCTTCACTATCTGGATAATGAACACCACAAAGGTCAGTAAGAAAATTAAAGTTCAAAGAAGGTTCTTCTTTTAAAAACTTGATTACGTTATACACTACATCTGCATTTGCTTCTAAAACAAACATGTCGTATTCTGTTCTGAAATACTTTACATGCTCACCGAAAGTTTCTTGCAATTTGTTTTGTATGTCTAATGATTCTAAAGCCATTATTATTCTATGTTATAGGAAGCTAACAATTCTTTGTATTCTGCAGAATGTCTTCTTCTTTGAGATTCACTTTTCACTAGTTCTTGTAATTGCATTACGCCATCTACGATTTGTTCTGGACGTGGTGGGCAACCAGGTACATAAACGTCTACTGGGATTACTTTGTCAATTCCTTGTAGTACTGAGTACGTATCAAAAATACCACCTGAAGAAGCGCAAGCTCCAACGGCAATCACCCAACGTGGTTCTGACATTTGTTCGTAAACTTGACGTAAAATTGGCGCCATTTTTTTAGAGATAGTTCCCATTACTAGCAACATATCTGCCTGACGAGGAGAAAAACTCACACGTTCAGAGCCAAAACGAGCTAAATCGTAATGTGAAGCCATTGTTGCCATAAATTCAATACCGCAACATGAAGTAGCAAATGGCAATGGCCATAATGAATTCGCACGAGCTAAACCAACTACTTGGTCTAATTTCGTAGCGAAAAAACCTTCACCAACGTGCCCTTCTGGAGCGTCAACCATATTTACTTTATTCTTTTCCATACGTTCCAATTTGTTATTCCCAAACTAATGCTTTCTTCTTAATTACATAGAAGAAACCAATTAGTAATAAAATCATGAAAATGCTCATTTTAATTAATCCATCAACGCCCATTTCTTTGAAATTTACAGCCCAAGGATACATGAAAATTACTTCCACGTCAAAAAGAACAAATAAAATAGCTACTAAAAAGTATTTTACAGAAAAAGGAATACGTGCGTTTCCAACAGATTCAATTCCGCATTCGAAACTTTTATCTTTGTTTGCAGAGGATCTTTTTGGACCTAAAAGGCTTGAGCCAAATATAGTTAAAGCAACAAACCCTACAGCAAGAACAACTTGCATTAGAATAGGTATAAAATCGATTTGAGAATTTTGCATTTTAGTGTTGATTTGAAAATAGCTACAAAAATAATTTGTATTGTGGTATTATCAAAATTTAAACCCTAATAAGAATAGTAATTTCATTAAAATGAATACATTTATAATCATTCTAAATAAAGAATAAGGCACAAAAAAAACGCTCCTTTATGGGGAGCGTTTTTAGACGGTAATAAATTAATCGTTTAATATTACAACTTTAGTTGCTACAATTCCTTTTCTTCCTTCTTCTTCTTCATAACTAACGCGGTCTCCCTCGTTTAAGTTTTCAACATTGATTCCTGTAGCGTGAACAAAAATGTCCTTACCTGTATCTTCGTTAGTGATGAAACCAAAACCTTTAGTCTCATTGAAGAATTTTACTGTTCCTGTTTGCATTATATGCGTATTTAATTATTAATAATGAGCAAATATATAAATTTATTTGACACAAGCAAGAAAAATGTCTTTTTATTTTGTGATATTTAACTTAATACTTAATTCTTCTAATTGTTTATCGTCAATTTGTGATGGCGCATCAATCATTACATCTCTTCCGGAATTGTTTTTCGGGAACGCAATAAAGTCTCTAATGGTCTCTTGTCCGCCTAAAATAGCAACCAATCTGTCTAATCCAAAAGCTAATCCTCCATGAGGTGGTGCGCCGTATTGGAAAGCATTCATTAAGAATCCAAATTGATTTTCTGCTTCTTCTTTTGAGAAACCTAATAATTCGAACATTCTAGCTTGTAAATCTCTATCATGAATACGAATAGAACCTCCACCAATTTCATTTCCATTTAAAACCATATCGTAAGCATTGGCTCTAATTTTACCTGGTTCGGTAGTAATTAAATGCATGTCTTCTGGTTTTGGAGATGTAAATGGATGGTGCATCGCGTGGTATCTTTCCGATTCTTCATCCCATTCTAATAAAGGGAAATCTAAAACCCAAAGTGGTGCAAATTCGTTTGGATTTCTCAAACCTAAACGGGTTGCTAATTCCATACGTAATGCAGAAAGCTGAGTTCTTGTTTTATCGGTATTTCCACATAAAACAAAAATCATATCGCCAGGTTTTGCGCCTGTAATTTCTGCCCATTTTTTCAAGTCTTCTTGATCGAAAAATTTATCTACAGATGATTTTAAACTTCCGTCTAATTCATATTTACAATAAATCATTCCTGTTGCTCCAATTTGTGGGCGTTTTACCCAATCAATTAAGGCGTCAATTTCTTTTCTTGTGTACGATGCACAACCTGGAGCTGCAATTCCAACTACAAATTCAGCGGCATTAAATACAGGAAAATCTTTATGCTTGGTTACTTCGTTTAACTCACCAAATTCCATTCCAAAACGAATATCTGGCTTGTCATTACCATACGTTTTCATTGCGTATTCGTAAGTGATACGAGGGAATTTTTCTACTTCAATACCTTTTACTTCTTTCAGTAAATGACGTGTTAATCCTTCAAACTGATTTAAAATATCTTCTTGTTCTACGAAAGCCATTTCGCAGTCAATTTGTGTAAATTCTGGTTGTCTATCTGCACGTAAATCTTCATCACGGAAACATTTCACAATTTGGAAATATTTATCCATTCCACCAACCATCAACAATTGTTTGAAAGTTTGTGGCGATTGTGGTAAGGCGTAAAATTGACCTTCATTCATTCTACTTGGTACTACGAAATCACGAGCACCTTCTGGAGTAGATTTAATTAAATATGGTGTTTCAACTTCACAAAAACCTTGGTTAGATAAATAGTTTCTTACTTCTTGTGCCACTTTATGACGGAATAATAAACTGTTTTTAACTGGATTTCTACGAATATCTAAATAACGATATTTCATTCGGATGTCTTCACCACCGTCCGTTTCATCTTCAATTGTAAATGGAGGTGTTAAAGAATCGTTTAGAATATTTAATTCAGAAACTAAAATTTCAATATCGCCAGTTGGTATGTTTTTGTTTTTAGATTCGCGCTCAATCACCGTTCCTTTTACTTGAACTACGAATTCACGACCTAAAGATTTTGCTTTATCAAAAATAGCTTTATCTGTTCTAGTTTCGTCTAAAATTAATTGCGTAATTCCATATCGGTCACGCAAATCAATCCAAATCATAAAGCCTTTATCACGCGTTTTTTGAACCCAACCTGCTAATGTAACTTCCTGATTAATATGTGTAGCATTTAATTCGCCACAAGTAAAACTTCTAAACATTGTTTTTTATTTTTTGCAAAAGTATAATAATTTTAAATTTTATTAAGTTTAATGGCTAATAATCTTAACAATTTTTTAGGTATTTATATATTTAAATCTTTTATATTTACGCTTTATATTTTTAAAAATTACTAAAATGACACACAACAAGACATTTTTATTATCAGTAGTAGCTGGAGTTTTTTCATTAACAGCTAGTGCTCAAGTTAAATTTTTAGCAAAAATTGCGAACAAACCAACAGATACAATTTACGTAAAATCGAGAGGTTTTAGTCAAATGATTGTGGCTGATAAAAAAGGAAATTTCAATGCTACTTTCAAAGTTACTGATGGAATGTTTAAATTGGAAGTGGATGAGCAATATGCAGATTTATATCTAACAAACTCATCTGATATTCAAGTTGCTTTAGATTATAAAGATTTTGATAATACGATTAAATTTAAAGGTAAAGGCGCAAATGAAAATACTTTTTTAGCTGCTGAAACTTTAAAACAAGCGGATCAAACTGCTTTTGATCCAATGATGAAAGCTGAAAATTTAGAAGCTTTAAATGCAGAAATTGCCAAATACAAAGAAAGTATTTTTGCAGCAATGCCTCAAGGTTTAGATGCTGGTTTTGTAGCTAAATATAAAGGAGATGTGGAAAACGGTATGAAAGGTATGGTTCAATATTTATCTGCTGCTTTTGAATTGAAAAAATTAAACGGATCAGCTTCGCCTTCCTTTAAATATGAAAATCACAAAGGTGGTTTTACTTCTTTGGAAGATTTAAAAGGGAAATATGTGTATATTGATGTTTGGGCAACTTGGTGTGGACCTTGTCGTCAAGAAATTCCTTTTTTACAAAAAACGGAAGAAGCTTATCATGGAAAAAATATTGAATTCGTAAGTATTTCTATTGACGAGCAAAAAAATCATGAAAAATGGAATCAATTTGTAAAGGATAAAAACTTAGGTGGAATCCAATTATTAGCAGATAAAGATTGGAAATCTGATTTTGTACAAGGATATAAAATCAACGGAATTCCAAGATTTATTTTAATTAGTCCAGAAGGAAAAATTGTAAACGCTGATGCGCCAAGACCTTCATCACCAGAATTAGTGACTTTATTAGATTCATTAGTAAAATAAGACTTCAAAATAAAAGAACTGCTTTCGGGCAGTTTTTTTATGAGTATTAACTTTTTTTATAAAAAATGTTAACAATAAGTTTTATACTTTTGCATAGTTAAAAAAATAAATTCAGATGAAATCACTAATAAAAAGGGTTTGTGAAAGCTAGTTCCTATTATTATAAAAGTGATATATCTGTTACCTCTAAAAAATAATATCTAAACAAATGAAAGTAGCCGTTGTTGGAGCCACTGGAATGGTGGGAGAAGTAATGCTTCAAATATTAAAAGAAAGAAATTTTCCAGTTACGGAATTAATTCCTGTTGCTTCAGAAAAATCTGTGGGCAAGGAAATTGAATTCAACGGAAAAACATATAAAGTAGTTGGTTTACAAACCGCTGTAGATATGAAAGCTGATATTGCTTTGTTTTCTGCAGGTGGTGAAACTTCTTTAGCTTGGGCACCAAAATTTGCTGCAGCGGGAACTACAGTTATTGATAATTCTTCAGCATGGAGAATGGACGAAACTAAGAAATTAGTAGTTCCAGAAATCAATGCCGACATCTTAACTAAAGATGATAAAATTATTCCAAATGCGAATTGTTCAACTATTCAATTAGTGATGGCATTAGCACCATTACATAAGAAATATAAAATCAAACGTGTTATTGTTTCTACTTACCAATCTATCACTGGAACAGGTGTAAAAGGTGTGCAACAATTAGAAAACGAATATGCAGGTATTAAAGGCGAAATGGCTTACAAATACCAAATTCACAGAAATGCGATTCCACAATGTGATGTGTTTGAAGAAAACGATTACACCAAAGAAGAAATGAAATTGGTACGTGAAACGCAAAAAATATTAAACGACAAAACGATTGGCATTACAGCAACTGCAGTAAGAATTCCAGTTGTTGGTGGACACAGTGAAGCGGTAAACGTTGAGTTTCATAACGATTTTGATGTGAACGAAGTACGTACACTTTTGCATAACACACCTGGAATTACAGTTCAAGATAATATTGATACATTTACCTATCCAATGCCATTTTATGCAGAAGGTAAAGACGATGTTTTTGTGGGAAGAATCCGTAGAGATGGAAGTCAACCCAACACTTTAAATATGTGGATTGTTGCCGATAACTTACGTAAAGGCGCAGCTACAAATACCGTTCAAATTGCAGAGTATTTAGTAGCGAATAACTTAGTATAATGCAAAAAAACTATGTAAAATATAATGTTCTGATGGCATTGGCAATACTTTTTGCCATATGCTATCAGTCGTTACATATTTTTACAGATGAAGCCCATCATTTTCATGATGAGGTTACTCAAGAACATACTTCTAAAACGAATATATCAGCTGATAATCATACAGATTGTCCAGTCTGTGATTTCCAATTCGCAGCCTTTTTGTCTTCAGATATTTATGTTTTAAATTTATTTTTTCCTCAACCAAAATTCCATTTTTCGAATACTTACGAATCTATTGTAAAAGAAAAGGAATTTTTATATTTCTCACATCGAGGTCCACCTGCAGTATAAGTTTTTGTCATTCTGTTCCGAATTTCGGGATTAGAATCTAATTATTAATCGTCAGTTCGAGTGTTCCGATTTTTCATCGGAATGTATCGAGAACGGTTTATTTCTATTTATTTTAAACTTATACACATGAAATCGCCACAAAAAAAAGTTTGTGTAATAAACACAGATAAAAAATAGGCGATACATTTTTGACCACTTAATAATAAACTTTACAAAAATGAAAAAATATATTTTTCTCATCATCTTGATGGGCTTTACAATCGTGGGCTTTGCTCAAAACTCTGTTTCTGGAACAATTAAAAACGAAAACAACGAAACTATTTCTAACGTTGAAATTTCGGTTTCCGATGCGGCCATTCAAACAAAATCTAATGAAAAAGGGCAGTTTGAAATCAAGAATTTACCCATTGGAAAATTAATTTTAGTTTTCAAAAAAGATAAATTCGAAATTAAATCTGAAGCCATTTCTATCGGAAATCAAGAACAAAAAATTCTAGATATTATCTTAGAAGATGAAGAACATCACATAGATGAAATCTTAGTTTCTTCTGTTTTTAATAAAACACAAAACGAAAATGTGGTGAAAATTGATCACATTAATTTAAAACAAATTCAGAATGAAGGCGCCATAAATCTTTCAGATGCTTTGGCTACAAATCCTGGTGTAAGTGTAGTTTCAACTGGAGTTTCAATTGGAAAACCCGTCATTCGTGGATTAAGCGGAAACAGAGTTTTGACTTACGCACAAGGAATCAGATTAGAAAACCAACAATTTGGTGAAGAACACGGTTTAGGATTGAACGCGAACGGACAAGAAAGTGTAGAAATCATAAAAGGACCAGCTTCTTTATTATATGGTTCGGATGCTATGGGTGGCGTTTTGTATTTCAATCCTGAAAAATATGCAGCAAATAATAAAACGGAATTGTCTGTCAATCAGGTTGTAAATAGCAATACGCAAGGCTCAAATAGTTCGGTAACGGTAAAAGCTTCGGAAGATAAATTTAAGTTTTTAGTTCAAAATAATTATACCACTCACGCCGATTATAAAACTCCAAATGGTGAAACGGTAGTCAATACGCGGTTCATTGAAAAAGATTTTAAAGTCGGAACTTCTTTTGCCACTTCACGTTATGTAGCCGATTTTCGTTACAACTATAACGATTTAAATTTAGGCTTACCAGAAGAAGAAATTGAAGATTCAAGATTCAGAACACCTTTATTTCCAAGTCAGAAAATTGAAAATCATTTGTTGAGTTTTAATCAGAAAGTATTCTTTAAAAACTCTAAATTAGAAGCCACAGCTGGTTATGTTTTTAATAACAGAAAGGAATTAGAAAGCATTGATGAAATTGCTCTTTTTATGAAGTTGAAAACGTTTAATTATAATGTGAGATATTATTTGCCAGATTTCGGGAAGTTTGAAACGATAATCGGTTTTCAAGGAATGAACCAAGAAAACAGAAATTTTGGAGAAGAAAGATTGATTCCAGATGCTAAAATTGCAGACATTGGTTTCTTTGGAACTTCGCAATATAAGTTCAATAAAAATCTATTACAATTTGGGGTACGATACGATTTTAGAAACGTAAATATTGAAGAATTTGGTGAAATCGGTACAGAAGGTTCGTTTCAAAAATCGGATAAAAATTTCGAAAGTATCAATGCTTCCTTCGGATTTAAAACAGAAATTACAGAAAAAATTACGACAAGAATTAACATCGCAACCGGTTTCAGAGCACCAAATTTATCAGAATTATCTTCAAACGGTGTACATGAAGGAAGCAATCGTTACGAAATTGGAAATCCAAACTTAAAAAACGAACAAAATTTTCAAGTCGATTTGAATGTCGATTATAACGCGGAACATTTCGATTTCTTTGCGAACGGATTTTACAATAACATCAATAATTATATTTTTATTTCGCCAAACGGAAATACCATTGACGGTAATTTTGTGTACGATTATTTACAAAATAATGCCGTTTTATATGGTGGTGAAACTGGAATTCACTTGCATTTGCATGAAATAGATTGGTTACACATGACCAGCAGTTATGAAATGGTAATTGGACAATTAAACAATAATTCGAGTTTGCCTTTAATTCCTGCTAACCAATGGAAAAATAATTTTAGAGCGAATTTTGATATTTCGAAAAGCCTAAAAAATAGTTTTGTTTTCTTACAAGCGAATTACACATTTAACCAAAACAATATTAGCGAATTTGAAACAAAAACGAACGATTATTTACTCCTTTCATCAGGAATTGGAACAGATATTCAGATGATTAAATCGAAATTCAATCTGTATTTAACAGCTACAAACCTCTTGAACAAAGTGTATGTATCGCATTTGTCTCGTTTAAAAGCGGACGGAATATATAATATGGGAAGAAATATTGTTTTAGGAGTTAACTTTAACCTTTAAATCTAAATTAAACCTACAAGCACAAAATCTTGTAGGTTTACTTATATTTGTAATACAACAAAACACAATTTGAATGAAAAAATCAATCATTTTTGCAACTTTAATTAGTTCAGTCGGAATTATGGCTCAAAATAAAATTACCTATCCAAAAACAAAAAAAATAGACCATAAAGATGTTTATTTCAACACTGAAGTTACCGATGTGTATCGTTGGTTAGAAGACGATAGAAGTGCAGAAACGGAAAGTTGGGTAAAGGCTCAAAATGTAGTAACGTATAAGTATTTAGATCAAATTCCATTCAGAAAAGATATAAAAGACAGAATGGAAAAACTGTGGAATTATGAAAAAATTTCTGCACCATTTGTAGAAGGAAAATTCACCTATTTCTATAAAAATAACGGACTTCAAAATCAATCGGTTTTGTTTAGAAAAGACGTGTCTGGAAAAGAAGAAGTTTTTTTAGATCCGAATACGTTTTCAAAAGATGGTTCGACATCTTTAGCCGGAATCAATTTTACCCAAGATGGAAGTTTATTAGCCTATCAAATTTCAGAAGCAGGTTCCGATTGGCGAAAAGTAATTGTTTTGAATGCCGTAACGAAAGAAAAAATTGGCGAAACGTTAGTCGATGTGAAATTTAGCGGCGTTTCTTGGTATAAAAATGAAGGCTTTTATTATTCAAGTTACGACAAACCAACAGGTAGCGAATTATCTGCCAAAACAGATCAACATAAATTATATTATCATAAATTAGGAACAGCTCAATCGGAAGATAAAGTGGTTTTTGGTGGTGATATAAAAAGAAGATATGTTGGTGGAAGTGTAACGGAAGATAATATGTATTTGGTAATTTCTGCTGCTAATGCCACAAGTTCTAACGAACTGTATTTAGTAGATTTAACAAAACCAAAATTTGAGATTAAAACGTTAGTTGATAACATGGTTTATGATTATGATATTATCGACAATCGCGGAAGCAAGTTATATGTGATTACCAACAACAACGCGCCAAATAAGAAATTAATGATTATTGACGCGAATAATCCAGAATTACCAAATTGGTTAGAAGTTATTCCTGAAACGGAGAACGTTTTATCGGTTTCAACAGGTGGAAATTATATTTTTGCGAATTATATGAAAGACGCCATTTCTGTTGTGAAACAATACGATTATGATGGCGCTTTAATCACAGAAGTTAAATTACCAGGAATAGGAACAGCTTCAGGTTTTGGAGGAAAAAAAGAAGAGAAAACGTTATATTATTCTTTTACGAATTATACAACTCCAAGTTCAATTTATTCATTTGATGTAAAAACAGGAAATTCTGCCGTTTATCAAAAACCAAAAGTGGATTTCAAATCAGAGAAATACGAATCGAAACAAGTGTTTTATACTTCAAATGACGGAACTAAAATCCCAATGATAATCACTCATAAAAAAGGATTGAAATTAAACGGAAAAAATCCAACTATTTTATACGGTTATGGTGGATTTAATGTGAGTTTAACACCGGCTTTTAGTATTTCAAATGCCGTTTGGTTGGAAAATGGTGGTGTTTATGTAGTGGCGAATTTACGCGGTGGCGGAGAATACGGAAAACAATGGCATAATGGAGGAATTCAATTGAAAAAACAAAATGTGTTTGACGATTTCATAGCTGCTGCCGAATATTTAATCGCAGAAAAATATACTTCATCAGAATTTTTAGCCATAAAAGGTGGTTCGAATGGCGGTTTGTTAGTTGGAGCAACGATGTTACAACGTCCAGATTTATTTAAAGTCGCATTGCCTGCCGTTGGTGTTTTAGATATGTTACGTTACCATACTTTTACAGCCGGAGCAGGTTGGGCATACGATTATGGAACATCAGAACAAAGTGAAGAAATGTTTCAATACATTAAAAAATATTCGCCAGTTCATAATGTGAAATCAGGGGTGAATTATCCAGCAACAATGGTAACTACTGGTGATCATGATGATAGAGTAGTGCCAGCGCATAGTTTTAAATTCGCTGCTGAATTACAAGATAAATATTCAGGTTCTCAACCTATGTTAATTCGAATTGATGTGAATGCCGGACACGGAGCAGGAAAATCAACTGATGCAATTATTAACGAACAAGTAGATATGCAAGCGTTTACGTTGTTCAATATGGGAATCAAAAAAGTAAAGAAATAAAAATACAGCTATTGAAAAAGGCGGCCATTGGCCGCCTTTTCTATTTTAAAAATTATCTCCGTTTAATAATCTTCCTACACCACCTAATACACTTCCTTCTTCTTTTCCGCCGCCATTTTGTGGTGCATTAGCTAAAATTCTTCCAGCTAATCGACTAAAAGGTAAGGATTGTATGAATACAGTTCCTGGTCCGCGAAGTGTAGCGTAAAACATTCCTTCTCCACCAAAAATGGTGTTTTTTACACCGCCAACCATTTCAATATCAAAATCTATATCTTGTGTATAACCAACCACACAACCTGTGTCAATTCGCATCACTTCACCAGGTGCTAATTCTTTTTTAGCTAATGTTCCGCCAGAATGTACGAAAGCCATTCCATCGCCTTCAATTTTTTGCATGATAAAACCTTCACCTCCAAATAAAGCTCTTCCAATTTTTTTAGAAAACTCAATCCCAACTGAAACACCTTTCGCCGCACACAAGAAAGCATCTTTCTGACAAATGAATTTTCCGTGATACGCTTTTAAATCAATAGCTATAATTTTTCCTGGATAAGGAGCAGCAAAAGAAACTTTCTTTTTTCCAGAAGCTTGGTTTTGAAAAGCGGTCATAAACAAACTTTCGCCTGTTAAAACACGTTTTCCAGCGGAAAGTAATTTTCCCATAAAACCAGCTTGTTGTTGTTGACTCCCATCACCAAAAATCGTTTCCATTTTGATACCATCTTCCATCATCATAAATCCGCCAGCTTCAGCAATTACAACTTCTTGTGGATCTAATTCAATTTCTACATATTGCATTTCTTCACCATAAATATGGTAATCTATCTCGTGAGCATTCATAATTTTCAAGTTTTTAGTTTTTTTAAATTAGTAGAAGAATTTTTAAAATGTTACACTTTTAAATTAGATTATTCGATCTGTAAAAACACGGAATTGTATTAAATGAAAAACTTTCAACATAACAAGTGTTAAATCCTCAAAAAGTTTATTTCTATTTGTTATATTTGAAGGAACTTAACTTAATAATCATTCGTTTTGAAGAAGATTTTATTTTTACTGACATTTTTGTCGATTTCTGCCTCAGCACAAGAAAAAAAATATCAAAGTTTATTTTGGGAAATTTCTGGAAACGGATTAACCAAAAAATCATATATGTATGGAACCATGCACGTTTCTGACAAGGTTTCTTTTCATTTATCCGATTCGTTTTTCGAAAAATTATTAGCTTCAGATTTTATCGCTAACGAAAGCGAACCGAATACTTGGACCGAATTATACGATTTATTTGGATTTTACAGATCAACAAAAACTAGTGGAAATTTCTACTCTAATTTTTATACTTCACCTGTTGAAAAAGATAATTTGTCTTCTCTTTTTAGAGGTTCTAATTATAATTTAATTGGCTTATTATCTCGAACTAATCAAGCAAATCAAGAATACCAAGAAGAAACGTATTTAGACATGTTCATTTACAGAACAGGAAGAAAATATGGTAAAAAAACATTAGGTTTAGAAAACGTAAAAACGACAACATTAAATATAGAGAGAGCGCAATCTCAAATGGATATCAGTGAAATTGACGGAAATAAACAAGCCTTTTTAAAAATCTTAAAAAAACGTTCTTATGCTGAGGTTTTACGTGATGCTTATAGAGAAAAAGATTTAGATTTAATTGATACGTTAAACATGCTTTCTTCTCCAAAATCATACAATAAAGCGATGCTTTTTGATAGAAATGATATCATGTCTAAAAGTATGGATTCCATCATGAAAACAGGAAGTTTGTTCGCAGCAGTTGGTGCCGCACATTTACCAGGGAAAAACGGTATGATTGAAATGTTACGTAAAAAAGGATATACGGTAACGCCAATTATTTCTGATTATACGGAAAAAGGAAAAAAACTTAAAAAACAAATTGAAGAGTATTTTGTAAAACCCGTTTTTGAAGTGAATACGACTTCAGACGAAATGGTTTCATTGCCTTTATTTCCTTTGGTATTGAAAAATGATGAAAATTTAGAATCTCCAGATTTAGGAAATGGTGGATATATCAACGTAAAACGCATGTTGTTAAAAGATTTCATCAGTAAAAAAGATGAAAAATTCAATCATAAAACATTAGACAGTTTGTTTTTCGAAAACATACCAGGTGAAATTTTGGAGAAAAAAGCGTACCAAGAAAAAAATAATTTTGTGTACGATATTAAAAGTAAAACCAAAACGGGTAAAAACGAAAGATACAGATATTACATTACACCACTAGAAATTATTGCTGTAATTATGAGCGGTGAAGGCGATTATGTGAGAAAATACGAAGATGAGGTTTATAACAATATAAAAATCAAATCGTACAAACAAGAATTTGTAACTATTGTACCAAACAAACAAAATTTTAAAGTTAAAATGCCTTCGTATTATGCGTTTGTGGGAAATAAAAATGATAATAAAAAACTAGAAGATACGGAGATTTACGCGTTCGATGAGCAAGAAAATGCACACTATTTCTTAATGGAAAGCACGTTAATGGATATTTCTAATTTGGAAGATTCAGAATACGAATTGAAAAGAATGCATTATGAATTTTATACTACTCACGAATTAGATTCTACACAAACACATTTCGATAAAAACAAGTTCGAATTTACTTCTCAATCTAAATTAAAAGATAAAAATATTCACTTGAAATCGGTATTAAAAGGCAATAAATATTATTTGTTAGGAACCGTAAATGCATCTAAAAATAAAGTGGACACCTTTTTCAATTCGTTTGAAATTACCAATGCAAAAGAACAAATTGTATACAAAACGTTTAAAGATTCTACGGCTCATTTTTCAGTAGAAGTTCCGAAACAACAAAACGAATATTTAGATTTTAAATTCGATAGAAAAAAACGATATGATGATGCTGATAAAACCAATCATTTTGAAGTTAAATTTAAAACGTTCGAAATATTTTCTCCAAATAAAAATGCAGTTGAAATTACTTATTCTCAACCACATAGATATGAAAGTTATGCGGTTTTAGATTCGCTTTTTAATAAAGTTAAGAAAAACATTTCTACAGATTTTGAAGCAAAAAATTATTCTAGAAATAATGATTATGCAGACTTAGATGTGGCGACTGTAGTTGATGTAGCTGCAACTGATGCTTTAAATCTAACTTCTGTAGCCACTTTAAACGAAGAAAAAGAGGAAGAAAAATTTAATCCGTTAGATTATAAATCGACAACTTGGGATAAAACATTGACTTTATCTTCTAATCAAAAATTAGAATTAACCAATGAAAAATTCACAAAGGACGCAGCGAATGATTATTATGTGTACGAAGTTTTAGCAACTAAACCCAAAAGTACACAAGCCATAAAATATAAAATTGTACTTAAAAAAGGAGAATATTATACGCTAGCAACTTTAGTGGATAAGAATTATAAAAATGACAATCCGTTTGTAGAAAAAGTGTTTACCACGTTTAAAGTGGACGATAAAATTACATCGAGAACCTTTTTTGAAAATAAATTCAGTCTTTTTGAAGAAGATTTAAATAGCGAACACGACAGTATTAGATATTCGGCAATAAAATCATTTGATAATTTAAGAATTGAAGAAACGGATTTTTCTAAATTGAAAGCCTTGATTGAAAACTTCGAATTCCGTAAAGAAGAAATGGAATTCAAAGGCGAGTTATACGAAAGCATTGGTGCGTTAAAATCAGCAGAAGTAATTCCGTTTTTAGAGCAAGCCTATAAAGCACAAGATGTTTCTACTCAAACGCAATTTTCAATATTAAAAGCATTAACATTTCAAAAAAGCAAAACGGCCTACAAAAAAATTGCAGAATTGTTAGAGTACGATTTACCAATTTCTGATAAGTATGTGATTTCTGGATTGTTTAATTTGTTTACTTCAGATCTTGAAAATTCACAAGTTTTATATCCAAATATTTTAGAATATTACAGTATTAATGAGTTTCATGAACCGATTGTTGATTTCGTAAAAGTGTTATTGAATTCAGAAAAAGCACAATCTAAAAAGCTGAAATCGTACAAGAAAATGTTGTTGACAAATGCAAAATTAGAATACAAGCGTTTATTAAGTTGGAAATCTGAAGACGAAGCAAGTGAAGAAGATGAATATGATTATAGCGACGAAGATGGTGCGCCAGTCGATGCTTTAAATAGTTATTTGTCTATTTTATATCCGTTTAAAAACGAAAAAGATATCAGTCAGTTGTATCAAAAAGCGGAAAAATTAGATATCGACGATTTAAATGTTGCGATTGCTAACAGAGAATTGGCCAGAAATAAAAAATTAGATAAAAACAGTATTCAAAAATTAATTGAAAATCCGAAAACAAAATACACGGCTTTTCAAATGTTGTACCATAACAAACAAAACGACGAATTAAATAAGTTTAATAGAGATTCAATTGTAAAAATGGCCATTCATTTTTACGAGGATTTCAATGAGAAAAACGATTCAATTGTAATGTTAGAAGAAAAAGTAATCACGGTAAAAGATAAAAAAATCTCTTATTTCTTCTATAAAAAAATTGATATTGAAAAGGATTCTTACGGTAAAAATTCTGAAAAGTTAACCGCAATAGCTTTTGTTCACGATGAAAATAATAAGCTAAATTTAAAAGCGTTTAGAAGATTCGACAAAGAAAAATTCATCGAAGACAAAGAAATAGAGCACATCATGAAAACGATGATTAACGAATCGTTAAACGACAATCATTTGCGTGTGAGTTTCTCTAACGGTCGTGGTGATGGTTATGATGAAGAAATGTATTACGAAGAATAAATGCTAAGAACCAAAAAGGAAATAGTATATGTTGTATTGGCAGGAATTTTTATAACTAATGCCATCACTGCCGAACTTATTGGAGGAAAACTCATTCAAGTTGGTCCTTTTGTATTAAGTATGGGGATTTTACCATGGCCAATTGTGTTTATTACTACCGATTTAATAAATGAATATTTCGGAAAACAAGGCGTAAAAAGATTAAGTTATATTACTGCTGGCTTAATTGCTTATTGTTTCGTAGTTTTGTTTTTTTCGATGAAAATTCCTGAAGCCAAAGGAATAAGTCCAGTTTCTAATGAACAATTTATTGCCGTTTTCGGACAAAGTAATTTAATTATTGTAGGTTCGATTATTGCGTTTTTGGTCTCACAATTTTTAGATGTAACTATTTTTAGTTATTTCAAAAAGAAAACGGGCGAAAAAATGATTTGGTTGAGAAGCACAGGTTCAACCGTATTTTCTCAATTAATCGATTCTTTTATTGTGGGCGGAATTGCGTTTTATTTACCCGGAATTTGGAACACTAAACAATATATAGAATTTTCTTTAACAGGTTATTCTTTTAAATTAATCATCGCAATTTGCTTAACGCCATTAATCTATTTAGGTCATTTTTTGATTAATAAATACATTCACAACAACGAAAAACCAATAGTAAATGACTAAGAAACGTTGCGCTTGGTGCGAAAAAACCGATTTATATAAAGACTATCACGATAACGAATGGGGAAAACCCGTTTATGATGATGCGACTTTATTTGAATTTCTAATTTTAGAAACGTTTCAAGCAGGTTTAAGTTGGTATACGGTTTTGGTCAAACGAGATAATTTCAGAAAAGCTTTTGCTGGTTTTGATGTACAAAAAGTAGCGAAATTTACCGATGCAAAATTGCAAGTTTTAGCGGAAGATACTGGAATTATCAGAAATAAATTAAAGATAAAAGCATCGGTTACTAATGCACAAGCTTTCATAAAAGTACAAGAAGAATTTGGAAGTTTTTCTAAATATATTTGGGCTTTTGTAGATGGAAAACCAATTGATAATAATCGAAAAACATTAAGTGACGTTCCAGCAACGACTGAAGTTTCAGATAAACTAAGTAAAGATTTGAAAAAACGCGGATTCAAATTCGTGGGTTCAACCGTAGTTTATGCACACATGCAAGCCACCGGAATGGTTAATGATCATGTGGAAGATTGTTGGGTGAGAGGTTAGTGATCAGTTGTAGTTTTCAAAAAAAAATAGTTAAAAAAAATATTAGTATTTACATTTAATCGTAAATCCCAAATCAAAAATCGTAAATAAATGGATCCACTTCACGGCATAACGTTAAAAGTAATACTAGAAAAACTTGTTGATTTCTATGGTTTTGATACGCTTGGTGAATTGATAAATATCAAATGTTTTAAAGAAAACCCATCGATAAAATCAAGTTTAACTTTTTTACGAAAAACCGAATGGGCGCGTAAAAAAGTCGAAGAATTATATGTAAGAAGTTTGAAGAAATTTGATGCAAGATAAATCTGTGCCAATTTGTGATAATCTGTGTTTAAATATAACTTCACGCATCTCTGCGTAATATTTAACTTTTCAGAATCGCTAAAAATTCGTCTCTATCAATTTCAATACAGCCTAAACTATTTAAATGATCGTTATAAACTTGACAATCTAACAGTTTATAATTCGCAATTTCTAATTGTTTTGCTAAATGAATAAAAGCCACTTTACTCGCATTTGGAACTTTAGAAAACATACTTTCTCCGCAAAATACATCGCCTAAATCAATGCCGTATAAACCGCCAACTAATTCTTTATTTTGCCAAACTTCTATGCTTTTGGCATGACCTAATTCGTGTAGTTTGCAATACGCTTCTATAATTTCATCGGAAATCCAAGTGCCGTCTTGGTCTTTTCTTGGTGATTGCTGACAATTGGAAATTACGTCTCTAAAAGCGGTATTAAAAGTGATTTGAAATTCGTTTCTATTTAAAACGTTTCTCATGCTTTTCGTAATTCGTAAATTTTCGAAAAACAATACCATTCTTTCTTCCGGACACCACCAAAGTTTCGGTTCGTCGTTATTATACCATGGAAAAATTCCGTTTTGGTACGCCAATAATAATCTTTCTGGAGACAAATCGCCGCCAACAGCAATTATGCCTTCTGGTGAAGTTTCAGAAGCTGGTGGAAAATAAAGTTCGGGTGTTAAAAAATACATCTTGTTAATTTCAAAAAAAATCAATTTCAAATTAGAAATATTAAAAAAAGCCAGAAATTAAGTAAACTCTTAACTTCTGACTTTTGATATCTAACGTTTATCTTTTAGAAAGGTAAATCGTCGTGTTCTTCTTCTTTAAAGTTAGTGGCAGGCGCAAAAGCTTCAGCAGCTGGCATCGGAGGCATTTCTGGAGCTCCAGCAGGTGCAGCAGCAGCCATTCTTTCAATTCTCCAACCTTGTATTGAGTTAAAATATTTAGTTTCACCTTGAGGATTTACCCATTCTCTTCCTCTTAAATTGATAGAAACTTTCACTTGTTCTCCAACTTGATATGAATTTAAATCGTCCACTTTTGCTTGCGTAAATTCAACCATAATATGTTGTGGATACTGCTCTTCAGTAGTAACAACTAATTCTCTTTTTTTGAATGATGCACTAACGTCTTGAGTAGCGCCAATCATTTTGATTTTTCCAATAACTTCCATAATCTCTATAATTTATTTTTCTGCTAATAATAACTTCCAAGCGTTTAAAACTTGATTGTTGTCTAAATATTCTTTTGCTTTCGCGAATTTTGTATCTAAATCGTCAGAACTTAAAACGGCTTTGACTTCAAAATTTTCTTTTACAAATATAGTAATTTCTTCTTCATTTGGAATAGCTTCTATATTTCCTAATTTTCCTAAATCATTTCCATTGAAATAAACACTTTCTTTAATGAAATTCGGAATCGAATCTACACCAATTCCTAAAGTTGTTAAGGGTTTTTCGACTTCAAACAATCCAGCATTTGCTCGGCTATACCAATTTCCTCCTAAACGAGAAACCACATCAATTTTATGTTGGTCAATCATTTGGTTTTCGTCTAAGATACTTTCGTGAATATGTATTTTTACTACTTCACAAATCACTAAATTTCCAGCTCCTCCTTGGTCTCCCAAAGCAATAATATCGTTAATTTTACATTCAAATTGAACCGGGCTTTCAGCTACTCTAAATGGTTTTACAATATCCGAAGGCAGCATCGTAAATCCAGCTTTTTCAAACTCATTTACACCATCAGGATATTCCGTACTCGACAAACTCATTTGTTGTACAATATCGTAATTTACAATATTGATTACAACTTCATTTGTGTTTTGAGCATTGATTAAAGTATGCTTAATCGTATTGTCTCGAACTCTTCGCGCAGGCGAAAAAATCAATATCGGCGGATTGCTGCTAAACACATTAAAAAAACTAAATGGCGACAAATTCGGATTTCCGTGAATGTCTAAAGTACTAGCAAAAGCAATTGGTCTAGGCGCTACAGCACTTTGTAAATACCCTTGTAATTTTGCTGGTGAAATTTCTTTTGGATCAATGCTTAACATAAATTCTAATTTTTTACAAATATAGTCGAATTTCCTTTTATCTTTTTACTTTTTACTTTGTTCTTAATTCTAAAATTTCACTATTTTTACTCAAAATACTTTATATGCAGTTTTCTGAAAAAAGAAATCTTACACGTTGGATTATCATTATTTCCTCGTTTTTAATTGCTTCCTTAATTTTATGGAATACCTATATCTTTTTCCAAACGTTTAAAGAAGAAGAACGTAATAAAATGGAATTATGGGCTACTGCTTTGAAAAATGTAAGAAATGCAGAACTTGATGCCGACTTAGAATTGCCAACTTTTATAATGGAAAACAATAAAAATATTCCATTAATTCTTACCGATAAAAAAGGAAAAATCTTAAGTGATTTGAATCTTGGAGAGATTACGAATGATAGCATTAAAGTCAAAGAATTTCTAAACTCAATTAAAAATCAGAATAATCCAATAAAAGTACAATTCGCTGCGGACGATTACAATTTGGTATATTATGGCGATTCTCCTATGTTAAATAAACTAAAATACTATCCAATCGCTTTATTGTTGGTGGCGTTTTTATTTGGTGGCGTAGTATATAATTTCTACCGCGCTACGAAAATGGCTACGCAAAACAAACTTTGGGCTGGAATGGCAAAGGAAACCGCGCATCAAATCGGTACGCCGTTATCATCTTTAATTGGTTGGTTAGAATTGTTGAAATTAGAAAATATTGATGAAAGTACGATTGAAGAAATTCAAAAAGACATCAATCGTTTGCAAACCATTACCGATAGGTTTTCAAAAATTGGAAGCGAGCCTATTTTAGAAAAAAGAGACATTGTTGAAGAAACAAAATCATCATTCGAATATTTACAAGCAAGAACATCAAAGCAAGTTAGTTTCGAATTTAGAGCACCAAGCAAACCACTTTATGTTTCACTAAATCCTACTTTACACAGTTGGACGATTGAAAATTTAGTAAAGAATTCAATAGATGCGATGAAAGGAAAAGGAAAACTTTCTATAGAAATTGTGGAAGGCGATTCATTTATTTATATCACCGTTACCGATAGTGGAAGTGGTATTCCGAAAAATAAATTTAAAACCGTTTTTGAACCAGGTTACACGTCGAAAAAACGTGGTTGGGGATTAGGTTTGTCACTTACTAAACGAATTGTACAAGAATATCACAAAGGTAGAATTAGAGTCGTGAATTCAGAAATTGGAAAAGGAACTACGATGCAAATCAGTTTTAAGAAAGAAAGTTAATTTTCTTTTTCAATGTAAGGTTTTAATTTTTTGGTCTTAATTAGTTTGAAATTTTTTCCATCCCAAGAATAATATTCCGTTGTTTTTGTAACTAAGAAATCATAAGTATTTGAATTCTCATCTGTGTTTTCAGCTTCTTTAATGGTTTTAATTATGGTGTTCGTTTGTCCGCCTTTCTCTTTTGGGAAAACAAATTCTTCTGAATGATAAAAAACGCCGGCGTCCCCCATATCATATTTTTCAGGAAGTTCTAAGAATTCTTTTTCGTTCCACCCGAAATAATAATACAAAGTTGGAATGCCACAAGCTTCACCGCTAAACGAAATTCTGTAAATAGAATTTAAATCTTTTAAGCCCCAACTACTTATAGCGGAGTTTTGGAAAAAATGACTTTCGGTAAGTTCTTTTGAAAATGATTTTTCGCTTATAATTTGATTTTCTGAATTTATAGCTTTTACAGAAATTTTATAAAAATCTCTCTCGTATTCGTAATCATCTCGTTGTACTTTTTTGCTGTATTTGGAATCTATTGTGGTTAAGAACGTGGTGTTTCCTTTAGTTGCATTTCCAACAGCGATGAATCCTTTCCAAAGAAAACCGGTTTTAATTTGATTGTTTTTGGAATACTCAATTTCCACCCAAGATAAATTCAGTCCTTTAATGTTTAAGTTTTCTGTTGTGTTTTTTAAGACTTTTATTTTATTTCCAATTTGTAAAGAATCTAATAATTGACTGTTTGTGGTGGAGTCTTGTCGGACATAGCAATTTTTCACACCTATTGCTGCTTCTGTTTTTCCTTCGTAATTAAACGACCAAAAATAATTTTCAGAGGCAATTTCTTGTGAAAAGATAAGATTTGTGAATAGTAATAGGAAGATGATTTTTTTCATAAGTCAGCAAAAAAAAACCACAAACTCATTTAGAATTTGTGGAGATATGTTTTATAAATTTTCAGCAATCTGTTCTGCTAGTGTTGAAAATTCTTCTGGTGTTAAAGTTGTTTTTCGTTGGAAACGCATATCGTCCATATCTTGCAACGGAATCAAATGCACGTGAGTGTGTGGTACTTCTAAACCTACAACTGCCACACCAATTCGCTTACAAGGAACCGTTTTTTCTAAAGCAATGGCTACTTTTCTTGAAAACGCCATTAGCCTTAAAAACAAATCTTCTTCCATGTCGAAAATTTTATTAATTTCTTGCTTTGGCACACATAAAGTATGTCCTTTTGCATTCGGATTCACATCTAAAAAAGCAATAAAATCTTCGTTTTCTGTAATTTTATAACAAGGGATTTCTCCGTTGATTATTTTTGTGAAAATAGAACTCATTTTTTTAATTTTCAATTAGCCAATTTTCAATTAGTCATTTTTTTGGCACATTGACCAATTGACTAATCGACACATTAAATTAGTCGCGTGTAATTTCTAAAACTTCAAATTTTAATACACCATTTGGTACATTAATTTCTGCAATTTGACCTACTTTTTTACCTAATAATCCTTTTCCAATTGGAGAGGTTACTGATATTTTTCCTGTTTTTAAATCGGCTTCACTTTCTGCAACTAATTTATATTGAAGTTCCATTCCGTTAGATTGATTTTTGATTTTTACGTTCGATAAAACCAATGCTTTTGAAACATCTAAAGTTGATTCGTCTATAATTCTTGCATTAGACACCACTTCTTCCATTTTTGAAATACGCATTTCTAATAAACCTTGTGCTTCTTTGGCTGCATCGTATTCTGCATTTTCAGATAAATCGCCTTTATCTCTTGCTTCTGCGATGGCTTGTGATGCTTTGGGGCGTTCTATAGATTTAAGTTGGTCTAACTCGTCTTTTAAATGTTTTAATCCTTCTGCTGTGTAGTAAGATACTGTACTCATAACTTCATTAATTTATAAAATAGAAAAAATCCCACAACTATGGGATTCCCTTTTTGCAAAGATATAATTTATTTAACTATTTTTCGTTTACTATATTAGTTTGTCAAATATAAATAAATTAAATTTGATAATTCAAATAAAAATAAAAAATGAAAAGATTTTTTTGCTTACTTGTTTTGTTTCTAGCTAGTTTATCTTGTGAAAAGGATAAGCAAACAAACACTAGCAATCCGTATTTGCCAAATTATTCGTTTGAAGTTACGTTGAATATGAGTTTTCCTCAATATGCAACTTTAGCTTTTCCTTCAAGTGCTGTTTATGTGAATTCAGCTGGAGCTGGAATTAGAGGTGTAATTGTTTTTAATGCAGGAAGTGGAAATTATTTGGCTTATGATGCGGCTTGTCCAAATCAGGCATTAACCGATTGTTCTACCATGACAATTAATGGAATTAATGCAAAATGTGCTTGTGATAACGCTGAATATAGTTTATTCACAGGTTTGTCTGCAGGAAAACAATATCCTATGAAAGCCTATAGAGTTCAAGTGATAGATGCAACAACAATTAAAGTATATAATTAATAATGATTAATGAAACTCAATTGAAAGTTTGCAGAATGTGCAAACATAGAAATCTAACTGTAGCTAGAGGAATGGTTTGTAAACTAACGGATGATATTCCTAATTTTGAAAATCAATGTCCTACTTTTGAATACGATGAAAGTCGTCCAGAAGCTTCCTATGGAGCAACCAGTTCAAAATCAAATAGCTCAAATACTCCCGTTTGGAGAATTTTACTTTCCATAGCAATTATCGTTTTTTCTATAGTTCGAATATCGAATTCTTGTTCCAAAAGAAAAGAGGTTGAACAAAATAATCTTTTAGAAATGAATCAATTTGAACAAACTGAAAGCCAGATGCCAACTCAAGAAGAGATGCAAGAGGTTGATCAAATGAGTTTAATTTCTTCAGAAGATGCTAAAGAACTTGGAATAATTCAAACTACAAAAGATTCAATTGTAAAAATTGACAAAGGATTTTCTGTTACAATTCCCAATGAATATTATTCTTTAAGTAACTTGAATGACGATAAAACAGTTGTCTTGTTTTTGAGATCAACCCAAAACGAAAGCGTTGTTATTTATAAAATGAAAACTTCTATAGAAAAACTACAAGAAGATTGGAAAAAGATCAGGGAAAACAATACTAAAGATTTAATTGATTCTAATGTTAATGCTTATTCTATAAATAATGATATGTTTAAGTATAAAATACAAAATAAAGTAATGACAATTAATGGAAAAGCTAAAATAATTAAAACAAATAATGTTTTTTACTTAGTGCAATTTGAAAGCGCAACTAAAAATGTTGAAAATGTATTTGTTAGAGCAGATTATTTTTTCGATTCGTATATCAATAACTAGACATGAATTTTCTAAAATTATTTTCTTTTTTCAAAAAAGATACCAAATCCTATCCAAAAGGTTCCATTCATTCTTTTGTAGTTAAGAATTTACAAGGCAACGAGTTTGATTTCTCCACTTTAAAAGGAAAAAAAGTGATGATTGTAAATACAGCTTCAAAATGTGGGTTAACGCCTCAGTACGAAAAACTACAGAAAATTTACGATAAATATAAATCTGAAAATTTTGAAATAATTGGTTTTCCAGCCAATAATTTTTTGTGGCAAGAACCAGGAAATTCCAACGATATTCAGGAATTTTGTAGTATCAATTATGGCGTTACTTTTCCAATGATGGAGAAAATTTCTGTAAAAGGAAGTTCTATGCATCCTGTTTATGAATTCTTAACTAAGAAATCGAAAAATGGTGTGAAAGATTCTACTGTAAAATGGAATTTTCAAAAGTATTTGCTAAATGAAAATGGCGAATTAGAAAAAGTCATTTCGCCAAAAACGCAACCAGACGACAGAAGTATTACGGCTTGGATTGAAGGAAAATAAAAAGGCTAGAATTTCTTCTAACCTTTCTAAAAACATAACTATATAAAAATACTTAAAACTTCAAGTTGATTCCAAATAAGAGATTGATTCCTGCTTGCGGATAATATCCAACGCCTTCAATGGTTGTAATGCCTGGGCCACTCCAGTTGTCATCATACGTATAAAAATATCCGTTTGATTCGTAAACTCTATCGAAAATATTATTTATCATTCCCGAAAACACAATAGATTTGATTCCTTCGTTAATTTTCAATTCGTAAGTAATATTAAAATCTGATGTGGTATAATCAGCTAAAACTGATTTTTTAGCATCAATATTTCCCATATATTGTTCGCCTACAAACTTCGTTAAGAAAGAAATTTGTAAATCGTTAACTGGTGTAAATGTGATATTATTTCCAACAACTAAATTTGGAGAATACGCAATGTTAGTGTTTCCTAAATTGGTTAAAACACCATCTCTTTTAAATTCGAAATCTTCATTTTTATTGGTGCTTAAAGTAATGTTCGGTGCAACAGTTAACCATTTTAAAGGCTTAATTGCCGATTCTATTTCTATACCTAAACGGTAACTTTTTCCGCTATTTTCAAAAACTGGACTTCCAACATCATTTAACGCACCAGTGGCTACCAATTGATCTTTGTATTTCATGTAGAAAGCATTGATGTTTACGGTAGCTTTATTGTTTTTGAATTTATAACCCAATTCGAAATCTTGTAAGTTTTCAGCTTTAGGTTTGCTAGCCTTATCTTCATAATCATCTCTTCTTGGTTCTTTATTAGCAATTCCGAAATAACCATAAATAGAACTTGCTGTGTTTAATGTGTAAGTAATTCCCGCTTTCGGATTGAAGAAACGAAACGTGTCATTTACATCATTAAATTTGATACTATTCGCTTGATAGAAAACCATTCGATATTGTAAATCGGCAAATACATTAATTTTTCCTATTTGTTGCGATGCTTTTGAATAGAAATTCACATCGTTTTTATTACCAAAATTATCGTAATATTTGTTGGTTGTTGGAATGTAATATTGTGTCCAAACGACTTCTCCAAAATGCTTGCCTTGGTATTTGTTAGCCGCTCCACCAATAATTACATCTGTTTTTTCTGTTTTATAATTTAAAGAGAAAGTAGTTCCGAAAAAGTCATTGTCTAACCAACGTTTTCTAACTAAATCTGTTGTGGTTACTGCTCCAAAATCTGGTAAAAAGTAATCTGCAAAAGCTTCATCTTCTTTATATTGTTCAAAATAACCTTTTCCTGAAGTGTAATGTAGCGCCACATTTGATTGCCATTTTGAAGCTAATTTTTGATTCCAATGCAATTGAAAATGATTTTGACCGTAATTATCGACTTCATTTCCGTAAAATTGTGTTTCTCCATTTGCATCAGTATATTGTCCGGCCGAATTATACGTTCTATCGTTTCTTAGCTTTTCTTCATCTTCTAAACCATTCCAAGATTGATACGTTTTTTCTTTTCCACCAAATGCAATCGCTTTAATAATAGTAGATTTTGTGATATAATTGGCATCGAAATAATAACCAAATAAATTAGAAGAAGCTCTATCAATAAAACCATCTGAATCAATTTTTGAAACACGAGCGTTCATTTCGAAATTATCATGTAAACCTGTTCCGAAAGCTAACGTGTGTTTTCTTGTCCCGAAACTTCCTGCTGAATTGGCTAATTCTGCATAACCATTTGGTTGAGAGGCTTTGGTTTGTAAATTTAAACTCGCCCCAAATGCACCAGCTCCACTTGTAGATGTTCCAACACCACGTTGTAACTGAATACTTTCTAATGAAGAAGCAAAATCAGGTAAATTTACAAAATACGTTCCTTGACTTTCGCTATCATTAAACGGCACACCATTTAAAGTCACGTTAATTCGAGAACCATCAGAACCACGAACACGCATGGAAGTGTAACCAACTCCAGCACCAGCATCGGTTGAGGTCACTACAGAAGGTAAATAATTTAATAAAATGGGAATGTCTTGACCTAAGTTTCTCGGAGCAATTTGTGCTTTGGAAACGTTGGTAAAGGTAATTGGGCTTTTGTCTTTGGCTCTAACGCCAGAAATCAAGACTTCTTCAATTGATTTAACAGAATCTTTTGGTTGTTCTTGAGCGCTTAATGCGAGTGGCAAAAGGCAAAATGCAGTGAGTGTAAAACTCTTTTTAAATGAAAACATAATTCGTAAAAAAATACGAATAAAAGGGGTAATTACTCTTGGTTAAAAATAATTAGTTAATAAATGTTGGTGAGAATTCGCACTCCGTTCGGAATTACAAAAGTTTGTTTTCTCTATTTTCCTTAGCAGCATTACCTGCTCAGGTTCTATGGGTATAATCTCAGCCTGTAAAAACAAGCACCCCTTTGAGACGGGGCAAAGATATGACTCTTTATTTTAAACTTCCAAGTTAAAAGTTTAAAAATCTAATTTTTTTCTACCAGCCTTAATTTCTCCGGCTTTTTTCTTTTCTTGAATGCGTCTTTCGTTAGCGCCTTTTGTTGATTTTGTAGCTATTCTTTTTTTAGGTTTTACTAATGCTTTTTCTAAAATTTCGAAAAATCGTTTGATGATAATTCGTTTGTTTTTGAGTTGGCTTCGGTCTTCATCGCAGGTTAAAATCAGTAAATTTTCTTGAGAAATTTTTGTTTTTAATTTGGTTTGAAGTAGAAGTTTTTCAGCATCATCTAAACCTTGTGAAGTCGCTACATCAAATATTAAAACCATTTTTGAGGAAACTTTATTTACGTTTTGTCCACCAGCGCCACTGCTTCTTACGGCTTTAAAATTAAGTTCAGAATTTAATATTTCAACTTTCATTATAAAGCAGAATTAGTATCTAAATTATTAGGTTGGTGTGCTGGCTTTAATAAGTCGTTTACTTTTTTCACAGGATTGAAGGTTTCAATAGGAACTTCGACAAAAATAGTCGTCCATTTTGCCATGGCACCATTCCATAATCCCGGTAATTCAAAGGCTTTTATAGGTTTTCCGTTTTTTGTTTTTTCCGTAATAAAAGCGGCTTTGTCATCTACGAATTTGGTTAAATCAAACTTGTTGTTTTCAAAATCTTTGATACTACAAACGATATCAACAGGGTTAAAATGTGTGGAATTTTTAAAAATTTTGCGTTGGTTTTCATTTGTTAAATCTACCTGAGAAGATTCCACAATTTGTAAATTATGACGTCCTTTTTCGTCTTGAACCCAAAATGGTCCGCCACCAGGTTCTCCTTCGTTTCTTACCATTCCACAAACACGAATCGGTCGGTTTAGGATTTTAATTAAATATTCTTTTTGGTATTCAAATTGAAACATTTTAATTTCTTCTGGTAATGGAAACGACATTTTTTCTTCAACAAAAGCAATAATTTCTTTAATATTGTTTTCGTTGATTTCGTTGTTTACTAGTTTTTTTAATGAGATTTCGACTTGGCGTTTGGTGTAAAGTAAAATCCCGCCAATTAATTTTTTATAACTTAGAATAAGTTCTCTATTATTTTGCGAAACATTATCAATATTCTTGATAAAAACTACATCTGATTGCAATTGGTTAAGATTTTCAATCAAAGCGCCATGTCCGCCAGGGCGAAAAAACAACTCATTTTCTTCCGTACGAAATGGAGAGTTATCGGCATTTACGGCTATCGTATCGGAAGTTTCATTTTGATAGGAAAACGTAATTTCTAGGTTGTCATATTTATTGGTGATGTTCAAAAAATCGTTTTCAAATTCTTTTGAAATGGTGAAATGTATTTTCGATTTCTCATTCGGTTTCTTATAGAAATCGGTTTCAAAAACGTGTTCATCTATTGGTGTTAAAATTTCATTATTCTGAATGTGAAATGGTAAAATCCCCTTTGGTTTATTGGCGAAATTTAAGCCGTCTTCTGTGAGTAATGTTTTGACAATCACATACACTTTTTGATCGGAATTGTAGCTTGGATAATCTGTAAAAAGTGCTTTTGTTTTTTCTTTTAAATCTTTATAAAAAGGAAAACTTCTTAAGCCGACAATAAATAAGCTTAAATCCTTGTCTTTATTAAGATTAACATAAGAATTTATCGTGTCTTTTTTTGGATTAAAAGCGTTTAGAAATTCGTTTAAAGAATTAAACATTCTCGTTGCTGCGCCACTTGCAGGAACAAATTTTTCTATAGTATATTTGTCTTTGTGTTTGTCGAAATAGGTACAAAATTCTTCTATTTCCGATTCAGAAAATTGAAAAATTCCATCTTTTAATGATGCAATTTTATATAAGTTTATATTTGGAATTCCGTTTTTGAAATAATGCAATTGTTGCATGATTTTTTCAAGAGAATTTCCGCGTGTAACTATTTGTTTTAAATCTATTTCGCTAAATATTTTTTCCATTCTAAGTAAGCTGAGATGGCTAAAATAGTAAAAATTATGTATTGAAAGGCAATTATATAGAGTTGTCTATCGAAAAATATATAAACACAAATCGCATCACCAATTATCCAAAGTGTCCAATTTTCTATTTTTTTACGAGCCATATACCACATAGCTGAGAAAAATAATGCTGTTGTAAAAATGTCTAAATAATTGTTAGTCTGTAGTTTATAATCGAAAAATTGATAAATAAAAACGCAAACTATTGCTGTTATTATAAACAGTATGACCCCAATAATTTTTTCTTTAGTGTTGGTTCTGGAAATTGAAAGCGTAGTTCCATTTGTGACTTTTTTCCATTCATACCAGCCGTAAATGCTCATTACGGAATAATAAATATTAATGCTCATATCGGCAAAATATTTAGCATTGAACATAATATATATAGAAATAACTGTTGCGATAATTCCGGTTGGATACACTAAGATATTTTCTTTTTTAGCAAAATAAACGCTTAAAATTCCGAATATAAATACGATAATTTCAATGCCAATTTGCCAATTTGGAATGCTTTTGTATTGATTGATTATGGTTTCGAACATGTTATGTAGTAAAAAAGTTAGAATCATTTTCAAAAGCTGTTCCAATTACTACTAAATCAGCACCAGCTTTAAAAATTTCTTCTATTTTTGTTAGATTTCTAATACCGCCACCAACTATTAAAGGAACAGAAATGTTTTTAGCAACAAATGAAACCATTTCTATTGAAACATGATGATTGGCGCCACTTCCAGCTTCTAGATAAATGAGTTTTTTGCCTAAATATTCACCTGCTTTTGCGGTTTTGTATGCCAACTCGATATTCGTATTTTCGATAGGTAAAGTTTGACTAACGCGTTGTACAGCCGTTTCGTTTCCGCCATCGATTAAAATGTAACCGGTTGAAATAATTTCTAAAGTTGAATTGGTTAAAATGTCTACCGAATTAATATGATGTTCAATTAAATAATCGGGATTTCTGCCTGAAAGTAAACTTAAAAATAAAATCCCATCCGCTTCATTTGAAATTTGAGATGGATGACCTGGAAAAATAAGAATAGGTAAGTGGCAATATTTTTTGATTTCGATAATTAGAGAATCGATACAAATTTGTTCTACGATGCTACCGCCGATAAAAATATGAGTGGCTGGAGATTCATTGATTTTTTGAGATAAATTTTCAATTTCGCCGACTTTAGTCTTATCTGGATCAATCAAAATAGCCAACAATTTTTTGTTTACTTGTTTGGTAGCTAAAATATTTTGGTAGATGTTTTTCATTGCTTTGCGAAAGTAAGAATTATAACGCAAAGATTCGCAAAGAGATTTCGCAAAGATTCACGAAGTTTTTTAATTTTTGTGAATCTCTGTGTTGACTCTGCGTAACTCTGTGAAATAGCTAAACATTCATGACACAAACGAAAACATAATCGTCTACAAAATCAAACTGAAATTGAAAATCTTCTGATGCGTTATTAAAATTCAAATGAGCCTTTCCTTTTTTGTCTTCAAGATGAAAAGGCGATTCGGAAATATGATTTGGAAAGCTAATGCCTTTTTCGTTTTTCAATTTAAAAACACTCTCTTTTACGCCCCAAACAACAGTTGCTTTTGCAATTTTATCTGCTTCTGAAAGGTTTTCTAAATGCGAAATATCCATAAATCGGGGTGCGATTTTTAGGGTTTTTTCTTTGCGTTTTTCTAAATCAATTCCAATTGACTGATTGCTAATACAAATACAAGAAAACTCATGGGAATGGGATATTGAGATGTGTTGAGTTAGTGTACTTTTACCTTTTACCTTTTTACTTTTATCTTTTAAATGCGGTTTCCCGAATGCATCATAAAACAAATCAAAATCTGTAAAACCAACATGTTGCAACAGCATTCTCACCGCTAAAAATCCTTTTTTGTGTTCGATGGAACTCATCGTTTCCAATCTAGAACTTGACTTTTCATTAAGTGGAACATTCTCAAAAAGCCAATCGATATCTTCGGAAATTTTCCAAAAATAAGCGGTTGTTTGTTCGTTAATCTTGATTTCTTGAAAAAAAGGCATATTTCTTTTGAGTTATGAAAATTTTATATAATTGTTATTCAGTGGTTTAGCGATGTGGATAAAACATAAATATCAATTATTTATTTCTGAATTTAAAACTTATGTTGTACCTTTGCGGACTTAAATTAAAATAAATATACAAATATAATGAGTACAACAACAATTCCTTACGTACCATACAAAGTTAAAGATATTTCTTTAGCAGCATGGGGAAGAAAAGAAATTTTATTAGCAGAAGCTGAAATGCCAGGATTAATGGCGCTTAGAGAAGAGTTTGGTGCAAGCCAGCCTTTAAAAGGTGCTCGTATTGCTGGATGTTTACACATGACAATTCAAACTGCGGTTTTAATTGAAACGTTAGTGGCTTTAGGAGCTGATGTTACTTGGTCTTCTTGTAATATTTTCTCAACTCAAGATCACGCTGCTGCTGCAATTGCTGCTGCTGGAATTCCGGTTTATGCTTGGAAAGGTATGAATGAAGAAGAATTTGATTGGTGTATTGAGCAAACGTTATTCTTTGGTGAAGAGCGTGCGCCTTTAAATATGATTTTAGATGATGGTGGAGATTTAACAAACTTAGTGTTTGATAAATACACTGAATTAGTAAAAGGAATTAAAGGTTTATCTGAAGAAACTACAACTGGAGTTCACCGTTTATACGAAAGAATGAAAGCAGGAACTTTATATATGCCAGCTATCAACGTAAATGATTCAGTTACTAAATCTAAATTTGATAACAAATATGGTTGTAAAGAATCTGCAGTAGATGCAGTTCGTAGAGCAACTGACGTAATGTTAGCAGGAAAAAGAGTAGTAGTTTGTGGATATGGAGATGTTGGTAAAGGTACTGCAGCTTCATTCCGTGGAGCTGGTTCTATTGTAACTGTAACCGAAATTGACCCAATTTGTGCTTTACAAGCAGCAATGGATGGTTTCGAAGTTAAAAAATTAGATTCAGTGGTTGCTAATGCTGATATCATAATTACTACAACTGGAAATAAAGACATCGTTTTAGGTCGTCACTTTGAAGCAATGAAAGATAAAGCTATCGTTTGTAACATCGGTCACTTCGATAACGAAATTGATATGGCTTGGTTAAACGGAAACTTCGGACACACTAAAAACGAAGTAAAACCACAAGTTGATATTTATACAGTAAACGGAAAAGAAGTTATTATTTTAGCTGAAGGACGTTTAGTAAACTTAGGTTGTGCTACAGGTCACCCAAGTTTTGTAATGAGTAACTCGTTTACTAACCAAACTTTAGCGCAGTTAGAGTTATGGGCTAACAGTGCCAACTACAAAAATGAAGTGTACATGTTACCTAAACATTTAGATGAAAAAGTGGCTGCTTTACACCTTTCTAAATTAGGAGTAGAGTTAGAAACATTACGTGACGATCAAGCTGCATATATTGGAGTTGAAGTGGCTGGTCCATTCAAGCCAGAATACTACAGATACTAAAAATTGGTAAATAGTTTACAGTCCTGAAATTTCGAGATAAGTAATCCGTTTATTTTTTGATACTAAAACCCTCACAGAAATGTGAGGGTTTTTTATTGATAGTATTTGAAATATATTATTTATTTTTTATTTAGATTTTGATAAATACGTTGTAATATTGCGTTTTATATATTTATACACTAATATTTTAACTATATTAATGTTTATAAAGTATAAATTTAACAAAATAAGTAAAATTTAACATTTGTTTTGTTTTTATAAAGTTTGAATTCAGTAAATTTATATTAAACTAAATTTAACTATTATGAAAAAACTTTCAACAATTTTATTGTTACTTTCGGTGAGAGTAATAGTTGCGCAAGTAGGTATTGGCACTACAACACCAACCGCTCAATTAGATGTTAATGGGACTTTAAGAGTTCGAACAACAGTTTTAACTAATAACATTAGCGCTGCTAAAGATTCAATCTTAGTGGTTGATAATATTGGAAATGTAAAAAGAGTATCTTCCAAAATGGTATTTGAAAGCAATTTAAAATCATGTGTAAAAGGTAGCTTCAATAGTTCAAGTGATGTGACTCTAACTTTATTGGCGGATGCTTGTAAGATTGGGTTTGATTTTGTTGAATTCGACTTAAACAATGAGTTCAATACAACGCTATCAGAGTTTACTGCTAAACAAGATGGGATTTATCAAGTTTCGATTCAAATCAAAGCTACTGCGCTTATTGCGGTTGCTACAAATTTTGGAGTAGCCATTTTGAAAAATGGAACGGTAATTAATAGAACTTCGTTTGCTAACGTTGGAGTAACATTGGTAAATGTTACGCCTCCTGTTAGAACGGTAACAACACTAGTAAGTCTAAATACTGGTGATAAAATTAGTTTTAATGTATTAAGTACTTTGGTGAGTTTGAATCTGCTTGGGGCAAGAGAAGATTGTAATTTTACCATTAATCAAATAAGGTAATAAGTACTTCTGTTTTCATAAATTTATTTTTAGTTTTGAATATACTTGTCAAATTTATATTATAATATATTGCTAGGATAAATAAAAATGGGCTAAATCTGTTATTTTTCAATAGGACGTTTAGTGAGCTTAAGTTGTGCTACAGGTCACCCAATTTTTGTATTGAGTAACTCGTTAACAAACCAAACTTAAGCGCAGTTAGAGTTGTGGGCAAACAGTGCCAACTTCAAAAATGAAGTGTATATGTTGCCTAAACATATAGATAAAGTGGCTGCTTTACACCTTTCTAAATTTGGAGTAGAATTAGAAATGTTACGTGACGATCAAGCTGCATATATTGAGGTTGAAGTGGCTGGACCAATTAAGCCATAATACTACCGTTATTAGTAAATAGTCATTTTTAAATATAGTAAATCCTCAATCGAAAGATTGCGGATTTTTTGTTAAATTTTTGCTCTATGTTTGTAGAATAAAAATATTATTCTACATTTGTAGAGTTAATTCTAAATTCGTAGAACAAATGACTTTATCAAATACAGAAGAACAATTAATGGAACATCTTTGGAAGCTAGAAAAAGCTTTCATGAAAGATTTGTTAGAAGTTTATCCAGAACCTAAACCTGCAACAACAACTGTGGCAACGCTTTTAAAACGAATGATTGATAAAAAATTTGTGGCTTATAATGAATTTGGGAATTCACGAGAATATTATCCATTGGTAAAAAAAACCGACTATTTTTCGAAACATGTAAATGGATTAATTAAAAATTTCTTTAACGATTCATCTTCTCAATTTGCTTCTTTTTTTACAAGAGAAACCAATTTAACGGAATCTGAATTGGAAGAATTGAAAAAAATAATTGACGTTGAACTTCAAAAAAAGAAAAAATGATCGACTTCTTATTAAAATCTACTATTAGTTTAATTGTGTTTCTTGGTTTTTATCATTTGGTTTTAGAACGAGAAAAAATGCATCAATTCAATCGGTTTTATCTTTTGATTTCAATTTTGATTTCTTTAGTAATTCCGTTTGTGACTTTTGAATTTATTAAGGTTATCCCAGTTGTAGAGAATATCAAACCAGAAAATATTTATTCGATTTCGAAATCTCCGGAGAAAATAATTTTTAATGAAAATGATATTCAAGTAGAAGAAACTGTAAACTACATTCCGTATCTAATTTGGAGTGCTTATTTATTGGGAACTTTGTTTTTATTTGTTCGATTTGGAAAAAATTATCTCAAATTAATTTCTAAAATTAAATCAAATCCTAAAGTAAAGTATAAAAACACCACATTGGTTTTGATGGAAGAAAAAACACTTCCGCATACATTTTTGAATGCGATATTTGTTAATTCAGAAGATTATAAAAACAGAAATATTGAAGAAGAATTGTTTGCGCACGAGTTAGTTCACGTAACTCAAAAGCACACATTAGATGTTTTATTAATTGAGTTCTTAAAAGTTGTTTTTTGGTTCAATCCAATATTCATCTTATATAAAAAAGCCATTCAACTCAATCATGAATTTTTGGCCGATGAAGAAATTGTAAAAACCTATGATAATGTTCCGTTTTATCAGAATTTGCTTTTACAAAAAGGTAGCGACAACCAAACAGTTTACTTAGCCAGTAATTTGAATTATTTAGTAACCAAAAAAAGATTGATTATGATGACAAAAAACACATCACAAAAATTAGCTGTTTTGAAAAAAATTGCTGTAGTTCCAATTCTTGCTGGATTGATTTATTTTTTCTGTATTGAAGTTGTGGCAAAGGAGAAAATAACTCCAACTTTAAAAGACAAACAAAGAGATCGTTACTACTCTAATGTAAGAGTGATAATGAAAGATGAAAGTAAAAAAAAGGTGGTAATTGATAAAATGTATGAAGAGTTAACTTTAGAAGAAAAAAGACAATTCTTAGATTATATTCAAGAGCCAATAGTAGAAAGAAAAGTTACTAATGAATTGTATAATAAATTAGTTTCAAACCATGATATAGCTGTAAAAATTAATGATAAGTTTATTAAAAACACAGAATTAGCAAATTATAAACCTTCTGATTTTAAACATCAAACTTATACTAAAATGTACAGAAGAGCTGATTTAGGGGAATTTAAAAACGACTATTATTACACACTATATACGAATGCTTATTTTGATAAACATTTAAAAAACAGTCATTTAAAATTTGGTAATGATACTATTAAGATATTAAGTGCAAATTATAAGGATGCAAAATCATACATTGCTTATGAAATTGAATCACCAAAAAAAAGTAAAAAATTAGTTGTTAGAAATAAGCAAGAAAGAAAAGTTGAATATGTAACGTATAAAACATCTGATGCAGAATATTATAAAGGTGTACGATTTTTATATTATGAAAATGCAAAATTTGTAAAAGCTAAACTAGTAAGTGGTAAATTATTGTTAGATAAGAAATACGAAGATTTAACTTCTGAGGAAATTAAAAAATTTACATTTATTAAATATTGTAGACCAGGTCCTTTAAAAAGAATTTCTCCAACAATTAAAGAGTTTGAAGGATTTAAGAATTCTAAAAAGTATGCTATTTGGATTGATGGTCTAAATGTATCTAATAGTAAGTTAAAGGATTATAAGCCATCTGATTTTGTGCATTTTAGTGGAAGTGTTATCTTGAAAAACGCGCGTACAAAAACTCATCCGCAACCATTTCAATACTGGTTTTATACTCATAAGTATTATAAAGATAATAATATGGATAAATATTTGAGAAGATGTCCTGGAGACTCAATCGTGATGTCAAGTTCTAGAGCTAAAAATTCTCAAAAGAAAAAATAAATTACTTAAAATCCCCATTCTTATTGGGGATTTTTTATTCTAAAACAATCGATAGTAATCTGTGAAAATTTGTGATAATCTGTGTTTAAAATAATAGATTCTCTGTGCTATTTTGCACATCTCTGTCTAGCTATTCAATAATAAATCCAAAAACCTGTAACAAAAAACCATTTTTGGCAACAAATTTGTAATCATCATCATCAATCATCAACTAACCATAAGTGTATGCTTTTGGTTGTAAAACGAATTGTTATGCTAAAATCATTTTTTATCCTTTGTTCTGGAGCGGACAAAGATATTGTTACCTCTTGCTCCAACGGAGAACAGAATAAATATGCCGGAATTGGCGCAACTGTTTTCTTTACTGCAATTATGGCTTTCGTGGCCTGTTCTTACGCTTTATATGCGGTTTTTGACAATGTATATATGGCGACACTCTTCGGATTAATTTGGGGTTTATTAATTTTTAACTTAGACCGATTTATTGTTTCAACCATCAAAAAGCGTGATAGTTTTATGGATGAATTCATTCAAGCGTCTCCGCGAATTGTGTTAGCTATGATTATCGCAATCGTAATTTCAAAACCCTTAGAAATTAAAATCTTCAAAAAAGAAATTGATACCGTTTTATTAAAAGAGAAAAACGAAATGGCAATTGCGAATAAAAAACAAGTCGCTAATTTCTTTAAAACAGATGTAGATAAAAATCAAGCATCAATTGATAGTTTAAAAAGTCAATTAACCGTTAAAGAAAAAGAAGTGTCAGCTTTGTATCAATCGTACATTACTGAAGCGGAAGGAACGGCCGGAACCAAGAAAATGGGTAAAGGACCAATTTACAAGGAAAAGCGTGATGCTTACGATTTGGTTTCGAAACAATTGGATTCTTTAAAAGTTTCTAATGGAAAATTAATTGCTGAAAAAGAAACAAAAAGTAAAACATTACAAGCTGATTTGGATAAGAAAGTTACCGATTCGCAACCTATAATTGATAGTTTCGACGGTTTAATGGCAAGAATTAATGCGTTAGATAAATTACCATTTTTACCTTCTTTGTTTATTATGTTGTTATTCTTAGCTATTGAAACTTCGCCAATTATTGCTAAATTATTAGCTAGTAAAAGTGAATACGATTTTAAAGTTGAAGATGCTGAAATTAGTTATAAAACATTAATCGAACAAAATAGTTACCAACGCGATTTGCAAAAGAAAACAGATGCTTCTATTTATGATGAAGTATATGCGGAAATCAAAACCGACAAAGAACTATATAATTTGAAGAAGAAAAATGCAACTGAGATAATGAAAATTCAATCGGAGAATTATTTGGCGAAGTTTAAATCTTAATTAGGTACGCGGATTTAGCAGATGCTTCGCAACGCAGATTTTAAAGACTTTCTATTAGTTAAACTTAAATGATTTGTGTTTCTCTGTGGTAATCTTTTCGAAACTCTGTGTTAAAATGTAAACACAAAAAACCCGTCAAGTTTTAAAACAAGACGGGTTTTGTATTTGTAATCTTAAGATTATGCTTCGAATGGAAGAATAGAAACCCAAGATTTGTTCTCACCTTTTTTCTGGAATTTTACAATTCCATCAACTTTAGCATGTAAAGTATGATCTTTTCCCATGTAAACATTTTCACCTGGGTTGTGTTTTGAACCTCTTTGTCTAACAATGATATTCCCTGCAATTGCAGCTTGACCACCATAAATCTTAACGCCTAAACGTTTTGATTCTGATTCTCTACCATTTTTCGAACTACCGACACCTTTTTTATGAGCCATGACGTTTTGGTTTTATAAGTTAATACTAAAATTAAACTGCTTTACCGCCGTTTAATTCATCTTGTAATTTTTTTAATTCATCCATTTTACCATCAGCAGCTAATTGAGCTTGTTGTGCCCAAGTAGTAGGATCTAAATGTTGTACTTTAGCTTCAGCTCCGTCTAAAATTGCATTTACATCAGAAGCAGCAGTAGCAGCTAATTTTGCAAAAGTGTCAATTCCAGCAGCAACTAATACATCAGCAGCTTTAGGTCCAATACCTTCGATAATTTTTAAATCATCACCTTTTGCAGCTTTAGCTTTAGTAGCTTTTGGTGCAGCAGGAGCATCAACTAATTTTTCCGCTTTTGGAGCAGCTTCTTTCTTAGGAGCAGCTTCTTTTTTTACAGAACCAGAAGCAACAATGCTTTCAATGATAATTTGTGTAAAAGATTGACGGTGACCGTTTTTCTTTTTGTATCCTTTTCTTCTTTTCTTTTTGAAGACGATTACTTTGTCACCTTTAAGGTGTTTTAATACTTTGGCTTCAACAGAAGCTCCTTCTATAGCTGGGGCGCCTAATGTTAATGCTCCTCCGTTATCAATTAATAAGACTTTGTCAAAAGAAACTTTTGCGTCTACATCACTTGCTAAACGGTGAACAAATAACCTTTGGTCTTTGCTTACTTTGAACTGTTGCCCTGCTATCTCTACGATTGCGTACATAACAATGTGTTTAGATTATTATTTTTTCAGTTTGCAAATATACAATTATTTATTAATCACACAACATAACTTTTCTTTTTTCTTTAATTTAAATATAAAATAGAAGTTTTTCACTTTTTGTGTAACAATTGATATCTTTCATCGACTAATTATCACCATTTATAATTATAAATTTACGTATGAAAAAAACTTTAATGGCTTTAGGAACAATGGCAATGTTAGGAAGCACAGCAAATGCGCAAAAAGTAGCATTCGAAGAATTTGATTTAGATAACGGATTACACGTTGTTTTACATCAAGACAATTCTGCTCCAGTGATAATTACTTCAGTAATGTATCATGTGGGCGCAAAAGATGAACAACCAAATCGTACTGGTTTTGCTCACTTTTTTGAACATTTATTGTTTGAAGGAACAAAAAATATCGAAAGAGGAGAGTGGTTTAAAATAGTTACAGCAAATGGTGGACAAAATAATGCAAACACTTCTGATGACAGAACGTATTATTATGAAGTTTTTCCATCGAACAATTTAGAATTAGCTATTTGGATGGAATCAGAACGATTAATGCATCCTGTAATCAACCAAATTGGTGTGGATACTCAAAACGAAGTAGTTAAAGAAGAAAAACGTTTAAGAATTGACAACCAACCTTACGGAAATATCTTCAAAGCAATTAAACAAAATTTATTTAAAAACCACCCTTACCGTTGGACAACAATTGGTGAAATGGAACATTTAGATTCTGCAACTTTAGAAGAGTTTCAAGCGTTTAATAAAAAATTCTATGTACCAAATAATGCGGTACTTGTTGTAGCAGGTCAATTTGACAATGCACAAGCTAAAGAATGGATTAAAAAATATTTTGGTGCAATTCCTAAAGGTGCTCCAGTTCAAAGACAAAAATTTGAAGAAGCGCCAATTACTGCTACAATTAATGCAACTTGGGAAGATCCTAATGTACAATTACCAATGACATTAGCAGCTTACAGAACGCCTTCAATGAAAACTAAAGATGCACGTGTTTTAGACATGATTTCTTCTTATTTATCTGATGGTAAAAGTTCTAAATTGTACAAGAAAATGGTGGATGAGAAAAAAGTTGCACTGCAAGTTGGAGCTTTTAGTAATTCTCAAGAAGATTATGGTCAGTACATTATTTACAGTTTGCCATTAGGCGATGTGTCTTCTGAAAGTTTATTAAAAGAAATTGACGAAGAAATTGTAAACATGCAAAACAATTTAATTTCTGAAAATGATTTTCAAAAACTTCAAAATAAATTTGAAAACAATTATGTGAGTTCAAATTCTACAGTGGAAGGAATCGCAGAAAATTTAGCTTCCTTTTATTTATTATATGGGGATATTAATTTAGTAAACACTGAAATTGAAATCTACCGTTCTATCACAAGAGAAGATATTAAAGAAGTTGCAAAAAAATATTTAAATCCAAACCAACGTTTGATTTTGAATTATGGTCCTGCAAAAGAAAAAACAGCTAAATAATTTTTAAAAAAATGAAAAAGTATTTATATATCGCAGCCAGTTTATTACTAACAATAACTATGCAAGCACAAGACAGACCAATGCCTAAACAAGGGCCGGCACCAAGTATTAATATTAAAAAACCAGTTACTTTCGTTTTAGAAAATGGTTTAAAAGTATTAGTGGTTGAAAACAATAAATTACCAAGAGTTTCTTACAACCTTAGTTTAGATAATGCGCCTTTCGCGGAAGGAAACAAAAAAGGAGTTACTGATTTAGTAAGTGCTATGATTGGTAACGCAACTGAAACTATTTCTAAAGAGAAATTTAATGAAGAAATTGACTTTTTAGGAGCTAATATTAACTTTTACGAATCAGGTGCTTCTGCAAATGGTTTGTCTAGATATTCTGCAAGAATTTTAGAATTATTAGCAGACGGAGCTTTAAATCCGTTATTTACTCAAGCTGATTTTGATGCGGAAAGAGCGAAGTTAATCGAAGGTTTGAAATCTGACGAAAAAAGCGCTTCTGCCATTGCAGCAAGAGTTCAAAATGTTTTAACTTACGGAAAAGAGCACTATAACGGTGAGTTTACTTCTGAAGAAACTTTAAAAAATGTGACTTTACAAGATGTAATCAATCATTATAATACATATTTCGTCCCAGCTAATGCTTATTTAGTTATTATTGGAGATGTTAAAACGAAAGATGTTAAGAAAAAAGTAGAGCAATTATTTGGAGCAGATGTTTGGAAAAAAGCAACAGCACCAAATTTAACGTATAATGATCCAAAAGATTTGCAATATTCTCAAATTAATTTTGTTGATGTGCCAAATGCAGTTCAATCTGAAATTGCTTTAATCAACTTGTCAAAATTAAAAATGAATGATAAAGATTATTTCGCTGCTCTTTTAGCTAACCAAATTCTTGGTGGTGGTGGTGAAGGTCGTCTATTCTTAAACTTAAGAGAAAAACACGGTTGGACATATGGTTCGTATTCTAATTTAGGAGCAAGTAAATATGTTTCTAAATTTTCTTCTACAGCTTCTGTAAGAAATGCGGTTACTGATAGTGCAGTTGTTGAAATTTTCAACGAATTGAAAAAAATTAGAACGGATTTAGTTTCTGCTGAAGATTTAAAAAATGCAAAAGCAAAATACATTGGTAACTTCGTAATGCAAATTGAAAAACCAGCAACTATTGCTCGTTATGCCTTAAACATTAAAACCTTAGGTTTGCCAGAAGATTTTTACGAAAATTATGTAAGAAACATCAATGCGGTAACTCCAGAAGATATCAGAAATGCAGCTAACAAATATTTCTTAGCAAATAATACAAGAGTTGTAATTGTTGGTAAAGCTGCAGATGTATTACCAGGATTAGAAGCTATGAGCGCTAAAGAAAAAATGCCAATCTTCTATTTTGATAAATACGGAAACAAAGCAGAAAAACCAGTTGTAAAAAAAGAAATTCCAGCAGGTGTAACCGCTCAAACTGTAATTAAAAAACACATTGATTTAATTGGTGGTGAAAAGGCTTTAAAAGCAGTTAAAACAATGTTGGTGTCTTCAAAAGGAACTATTCAAGGGCAAACTTTAGATATGGTTTCAAAAGTATCTAACAAAGGAATGGCTTCTACTGATGTATCTATGATGGGAATGTCTGTTATGAAACAAGTTATTGGTGATAAAACAGGTTACCAGTCAGCTCAAGGTCAGAAAAAAAATATTGAAGGCGCTGAATTAGCGAAAGAGAAAAAAGAAGCAGTTCCGTTTGTTGAATTAAGTTTATTAACGGATAAAACTTTAGTTTTAAGCGGGATCGAAACAATTAATGGTCAAGATGCTTATGTTATTCAAGTTGGTTCTACTAAGTATTTTTATGATGTAAAAACGGGTTTAAGAGCAGCCTCTGAAAGCGAAGCTGGTGAAGGTGCTCAAAAACGTAAAGTAATGACTTCTTATGCAGATTACGTAGATGTTAAAGGAGTGAAAGTTCCTTATAAAACAACTATGGATGTAGGTATGCCATTAGAATTTATTACACAGGATGTAAAAATTAACGAAGGTGTTACAGATAAAGATTTTGAATAAATTTTTAATTTGATTATTAAAAAAAGGATTGCGAAAGCAATCCTTTTTTTTGTTTTATGTATTTTCTAATTTCTGCTTTGGAATATATTAATGAATGACTTTTTTAGTGATAACCACATCGTTATCAAGTTTGACTTTAACAATTAACATGTCTGTTGTAGCTTTTAATTCAGATAAAATGATTTCTTGTTGGTTGATGTTTTTTCTATCCAAAACTGTTTTTCCTAAAACATCATAGACACTGATTTCTTGAATCGATTCACCTAACGATTTTACATTGATGTGATTGTTCACAAAAATTGTTACTTGATCCGCGTACACATTGTCATTTGTAGATAATGTTTGATTTGTAAAACGTAATATAAATCTATCTAAAATTTCACCTTGATTTGCTGTGAATGTATAAGGAACAGTTCTTAAGTTGTGAATTAAATTTAATAGTTTGTCTTCCAAAAATATATTTTGATTACTCAGTAACCCGTCTATTCCTTTAATGAAGATGGTAAAACTACCGGAAGTTGGAACTTTAACCGCTAAAGGTATCAGGTCATTCTGATCAAACGGTACGCTTCTTCCTTGTATGGTGTTTCTGTCATAACCGTCTAATAAAGAATAGATATTGAAACTAGCTTTTAAATCAGCTTGAGCATCATACATTTGGTCTTTTTGATTGGTTGCCCCATTAACATAAGCTACAAGCATGGAACAACTCGATCTAGAAGATACTAAATCTAACCAAATTCTTCCCTCAGGAAAAGTGTCCATATTGGTGTTTTCGGTTCTGTAAAACTGATCATTTCGGTAGCCACTGCTTCGCATAGAATTGTTAAACGATGCAGTCATAGAAGATGAGGCGCTTAAAGGGTTCATTAATACTATAAATCCTTGTCCGGCTGCAATGTAACCATCAAACCCTAATGGAGAAGAAGGTCCAGAAAGATTATACGTCAAATAATCAGTCGGATCATAATTGTATGCATAGTTATTGTAGAAAGGGTCTAAAGTATTTGTATTTGGCGTAATTCCATGTCTCCAAATATTTATAAAACCTGAAATTTTGGTGGCGTTTGCTGTTAAAAATGCATTGGCAGATATAGAAGATGGATATGGGTTTCCTAATAAATTCCAATTGTCATCATCTTGAGTAGCATTTGTTTGTGAATATGGAGAAGGATAAGTCCCAACAGTATTATAAGTTCCTCTTGAAATAGGAGTGGTTATGTTTCCATTATTTGGTACGCCAATAAATGTTGAGGTGAAATTCGCAGGTGAATTCATAGCCGCATTATTAAGTCCTCTTTCAATATATCCTTTTCCAAGTACCATTGTTTCTGTTGTGTTTACCCAATTTCCAAATTCACCAATACCGTTTCCAGGAATCGTCGGAACCCATTTATATAAATTAGCATTGTTTGAATAAGTTGAAATATTTGTAGAACTAAATCCAGCAACTGGACTCGACCAATATACATAATCAGTAGTATCAACAAAGGCTGTTCTTTCCATAGAAATATTTCCGGTATTACTTACATTGTTTATTTGAATTAGATTTCCATTGTTTTTAATTTCGAAAGTACCACTAGCATTCACGTTTATAATATCTGTTACGACTAATGTGCCGTTAGAGGCTATTTCCAAATTCCCGTTACTTGGGATATTTACTGCATATGCATAGGCAACTGAAGGACCAGAAATTATTGGGCTGAATCCAATATTACTTATTGTTACACATTCTGTTGCGGTTGGTACGCCATTTGGTGTCCAATTTGAAGCTAAAAACCAGTCAGAACTTAATCCATTCCAAGTTTTACCTGAAGATGTGAAATTAACATTAACACTTGAACTCGAAATACAACCGCTACTATTGGTAACTGTGAAAGAATAACTTCCTGGAGCTAATCCACTAACTGTATAGCTACTTCCACTTCCTGAAATAGCTCCTGGATTTATGGTCCAATTACTTGATGGTAAGTTGTTTAATTGTACGCTTCCATTTGGTATTGCACAAGTTGGCTGAGTAATTGTACCTATTGTAATAGTGCTTGGTTTCGGACTTACAACAATTGAAATGGTTTCATAATTGTTGTATGTATTTCCACTGTAAGTTGTTGAACAAGTAAGTGTAGCGTTATAAGCACCCACTATTGCATTTGGTATAGTAGGATTTTGTACAGATGAAGTACTGTTTCCCCCTCCAGGCGCCACTATTGCCCAGCTATATGTAACTGTAGTTCCAAATGTGCCAGCATAACTTCCTAAAAGATTAATTGTACCACCTTCACATACAGGTGTGTTTGATTTTGGTATTGCATTTAACGTACCATCTCCAACCATAACTTCATCAAAAGTCAGTGCGGTTGTTCTACCTCCATTGCAATAGGTGTAAACGGAGGAACCAATATGAATATCTTGATTGTGATTACAATCTCCAATGAGTCCGAAATAATCTGGGTTTGTAATGGTGTCAGAGGTTACAGAAAGTACTGCATTATTTGGTAACATTAAATCAGTCTTATTGATAAATGTTATGGTGCCTAAATAGGGTGTGACAGTTATCAATTGCGTATTAAAAATATAATCTGTTCCATTGGATCCGGTATTGATTCCTGAAAGGGTTAAATTTCCGTCAATGGTAATGGAACTTATTATTCCAGTGTTTATTCCTGCATTTCCGATTGTGATAGAATGTCTTCCAAGAATGGTAACGACACCTGTTCCTGTTGGATTTTGCCCGGGATAGGTTGTGGCGGCTATCCAACTACTACCATTGTAGTATTGCCAACTGCTTAAAGTTGTCCATGGGCCGCCAGGATTGACAGACCTATAGTCGCCAATAGTTTGGCCAGAAATTTGAAATGAAAACAATAAAAATAATATCCAGAATAACTTAAAAAGTTTTGTTCTGTTGTTAATTTTATTAAATAGGTTGTGATTGTGGAGGGGCTTTCCTGAAGTCGAGTAAATTTTACACATAACAATTTCATTTAGCTATTACAAAGATAGCTCATAATCTGTTGCTAGTTTAAAATATGCTTATCTTTTAGTCATGTAAATCAGGCAGTTAGTCGAAAAGTTATAGATGAATTGAAATAAAATGAGCCCAATATTATTTCGGGCTCTCTGTTTTATTTAAATATGAATTTGTTTCCTTTTTTGGGAGTTTTAAGAACTATTCTATTTGTTTTTAATTATAGTTGTTTTTTATGTACTCTATATGAGATTGAAGTTTTTCATTTATATATTCTTCACTTTTATAGTGATAGATATGAATTTTATTTTCAAGATTTTTTAATATTTCATTTTTAATGTTTTTTGATTTTTCGTTTTCATTTAATGATTTGTATAAATCTATAAAATCAAGACTATAAAAATTTAGTGGTGAAATATTGTTGTTATATTTGGTTAAGCAATTATTCAAAGTAATTAATGTTTTACTATTTGATTTGTTGTCTAAATAATATTTAGATAATCTTAAATAAATTGTTCTTATTTGGTCTACTAATTCTTTTTCTTCTACAGGTAATAAATTTGTGTTTTTTAGCTCAATTTTATCTAAAAATTGTTCAATTAATTCAGGTTTTTTTATGTAGCCTATACTGTTTTCTGTTTGTTGATAATCGGAAGTCATTTTATATACTAATCCTTCGTATTGTAAATAGTTGTCTAAGCCTAAGTAATTATCCTCATTATTATAGTCAGTAAAATATATAGGTCTTTCCCAATTATTTTTTGCAATAATGTCCATCAGTAATAAATGATTTCTGTATAATGCTTCATTTTTAAAATTCCATGTAATTTTATTGTTCTTATGTTTAAATGAAAAATTATTCGAAATTAATGTTAAGTAGGTTCCGGATTCTGTTTCTATGTTGTTTTTTGAAATAATATCTTTTATTTGAACTATGTCAATCAATTTATTGTTTTTTAAGTTGAATAGAACTACTTGAGATAATTTACTCTTAATAAATTCTTCATCGAAAGAATATTTGGCAAGATTGTTATAAACTCCGTTTTTTATCATTATACAGTATCTTGGGTCATTTAACAAACTGGTATTAATTATGAGTATGTCTTTTCTGTAATTATTTTTTAATTGATAAAATAATATCGGAAATGTGTCATTATCTCCAGCTGTAAAAAGGATTGCATTTTTTTCGCAAGAATCTAACATCAGTTTAGAATATAAATTTATATTTTCTGAATAAAGACTGTGATGTAATAAATATTTTGAAGCAATTTCTTCATTTTGATAAATTAATAAATTGAGATAAAGTGAAACAATCTCGTTTTGGTATTTAATGTTAATTGAACCAGAAATTGCGTTATAATTTGGAGATTTTTGCGATAAGATTCTATGATAGTTTATTGCTTTTTCGGAATATTCTAAAAACTTTTCTAATTGATTTTTAGTCATCGAATTTTTAATAAACTGTAAATTGTAATTTAAATCTTTTAAGTAAAATTCATAATTGTAATTAATTAAATTTGAAGCTAATTGCGAATAGGAATAACCCAAAGTGTATATTTCATTATCGTTTAATTCGGGCTTTTTTTCAAGTAATTTGATGTTGTCATAGAAGCAACCATCATAGCCGAAGTAAGGAAAAATATCGTAATTTAATTCGGGATATGTGTTTAATAGTTGTTTTTTTATTTCAGCTTCATTTTCTTCTTTTTCATGATCTGTGTTAAATTCAGAAACTGAAATTGCGACAGGTTTTGTTGGAAGATTTAATTCTTCATATTCATTTTTAATTTTATTCCAATAAAGTTGTTGAATTGTATCGTGTCTATTTATTGTTTTTACAAACCATCCAGATTCTCTTTTTTCTAAAATTACTTCATTTTCTTTATCTAGTTCAGTTATGTCATATTCTAGAAATAGTTTATTAATAACTTCTCTGTATTTTGGAAATGCAACTTGAGCATTAGAGAAATTTGTAATAAATAATATTAGTACTAATGTTTTTTTTAAATTCATAATCATGTTTTTTTAATAGTCTACTTTCTATTCGTAATATAAACTCCAAATAAAATAATTACAGTTCCTGCTATTTGTAATAAAGTAACGCCTTCATTAAAAATCATACTCCAAATAGTAGCTACTATAGGTATTAAGTAAGTTACATTAGAAGCGAAAATAGGTGACGACATTTGTATTAATCTGTAAAAATAAATATTGGCTATTCCCGTGCCAACAATTCCTAAAATCCCAACATAAACTAAGGGATGAATGTTATCTGTAAAACCTAATCCATCAGATATTGGATGAATGGTTTGGAAATCAAATCCGTTATAAAGTAAAATTACTAAAGCTGGAATCAGTAAAAATGCAAAATTTCCTACCGTAATGGAAAGTGGTGAAACATCAGATAAATATTTTTTTACCAAATTAATATTTGCAGCATAACACCAAGATGCTATAATTACTAAAAGTGCAAACCAATAATTTTTGGATGGATTGCCTGAAGCGCCAGCATAAACTAGTACTAAGCAACCTATAATTCCAATCATTAAGCCGAGAATTTGTTTTCTGCTAAATGTTAATCCGAAAAATAAACTTCCGATTATTAAAGTGTTTAAAGGGGTAAACGAATTTAATGTAGAACTAATTGAGCTACTAATTTCAGTTTGTGCTAATGCAAATAAGAAAATAGGGAAGAAGTTGCCGAGTAATCCGGCTAAGAAAATGTATTTAAATTTTGTACTCGGTATTTTAAAAAATTCTTTACCGAAAAATACGCCTAAAAAAAGTGAAGTGAAGAGTATGCGGTAAGCGCCTAATTGATAGGCGTTCATTCCGCCATCTAAACCTTTTTTCATTAATATAAATGAACTTCCCCAAACTACTGCTAATACTAGCAGGATAAACCATTTTGAATTTTTGTTTTCCATAAATGCGTATAAAAAAATAAGGCTGTCAAATTTGACAGCCTTAAAGGTATAGATATTTTTAAGATATATTATCCTAAAGCAGCTCTTTTGAATCCTGTTACAGTTAAACCTGAATCTACAGATTTAATGTAAGCAGCTACACTCATTGAACTATCTTTAATGTAATCTTGGTTTACTAAAGTGTTATCTTTAAAGAAACGTCCTAATTTACCTTTCGCGATGTTTTCAATCATAGCTTCTGGTTTACCTTCAGTACGTAACATATCTTTTGCGATTTCGATTTCTTTTTCGATAGTTGCAGCATCAACACCAGCTTCGTCTAAAGCGATTGGCGCCATTGCAGCAGCTTGCATTGCAACGTTTCTAGCAGCTTCAGCACCACCTTCAACATTTGCAGATAAAGCTACTAAAGTAGCGATACCATTTCCAGCGTGAATGTAAGAATTAACAAAAGCACCTTCTAATCTTTCGAAAGAACCAATTTCAATTTTTTCTCCAATTACACCAGTTTGCTCAATTAATTTTTCAGCAACAGTGATTCCACCGAAGTCAGCAGCTAAGAAAGCGTCTTTATCAGAAAAATTTAATGCTAAGTTTGCGAAATCATTTGCTAATTTTACGAAACCTTCGTTTTTACCTACGAAATCAGTTTCACAATTTAAAGAAACAACAACACCAGCAGTATTATCACCATTAACAACAGCAATAACAGCACCTTCTGTAGATTCTCTGTCAGAACGGTTAGCAGCAACTTTTTGACCTTTTTTTCTTAAAATTTCAATTGCTAATTCAAAATCACCTTCAGCTTCAACTAAAGCTTTTTTGCAATCCATCATACCAGCACCAGTTGTAGTTCTTAATTTGTTAACTTCAGCAGCAGTTATATTTGACATTTTATTTTATTTTAGATTATTAATGTAAAAAAAGAAATTCCAATCGTAAAAATCCAAATTCCAGTTTTATATAATTTACAACAAATAGTTAATAAATTAATTTGGAATTTGGAATTTTACTTTCGGAATTTATATTATTTATGCTTCAGAAGAAGTTTCTTCAGCTTCAGCTACTGGAGCTTCAGTTGTAGAATCTGTAGTTTCTTCTTTGTCTGATTTTCTCTCAGATAAACCTTCTGTAATAGAAGCAGTTACTAAAGATAAAATTTTATCGATTGATTTAGAAGCATCATCGTTAGCTGGGATAACGTACTCAACCAAACGAGGGTCAGAGTTTGTATCAACCATTGCGAATACTGGAATGTTTAACTTTTTTGCTTCTTTTACCGCGATATGTTCAGCTTTAATATCTACTACGAATAATGCAGCAGGAATTCTTGACATGTCAGCAATCGAACCTAAGTTCTTGTCTAATTTTGCTCTTAAACGATCAACTTGTAAACGTTCTTTTTTAGAAAGCGTCATGAAAGTACCGTCTTTTTTCATTCTGTCAATAGAAGCCATTTTTTTAATAGCTTTTCTGATAGTGATGAAGTTTGTTAACATACCACCTGGCCATCTTTCAGTGATGTAAGGCATGTTACAAGCAGCAGCTTTTTCAGCAACGATATCTTTTGCTTGTTTTTTGGTAGCTACGAAAAGTATTTTTCTACCAGATGCAGCAATTTTTTTCAAAGCGTCATTCGCTTCTTCAATTTTTGCAGCAGTTTTATATAGGTTAATGATATGAATACCATTACGTTCCATATAAATGTAAGGAGCCATGTTTGGATCCCACTTACGAGTCATGTGTCCAAAATGAACACCAGCCTCTAATAACTCTTTAACGTCAATTTTGTTTGCCATTTTGTAATAGTTTACGTTCCGTGTTCTAGCAATCTTTAAGTAGTAACTTGCGTATGTCTTAAAAATTTAGATGCTAAACTAATTTCTTTTTCAATAAAAAGAAATATCGACAACTTGTTTTTAAATTCTAATTTTGTTGTAAAAATGTATCTGAAAAATAATACAGGAATAAATCCAATATTAACGTTTCGAGAATTGGAATCTCTTACGTGCTTTCTTCTGACCGAATTTTTTACGTTCTACCATTCTTGGATCTCTTGTTAGTAATCCTTCTGGTTTTAAAACCAATCTGTTTTCTGCTTCTACTTCACACATTGCTCTTGCAATAGCCATTCTTACAGCTTCTGCTTGACCAGTTGCTCCACCACCATAAACATTAATTTTAACGTCGAAATTGTTTTCGTTGTTAGTTAATGTTAAAGCTTGTTTCACTTTGTACTGCAATGTAGCAGTTGGAAAGTAAACAGCAAACTCTCTTTTGTTAACTGTAATGTTACCAGTTCCTTCTGAAACATAAACACGTGCAACTGCACATTTTCTTCTTCCGATTTTGTGAATTACTCCCATTACTTAAGATCGTTTAGGTTAACAGTTTTAGGAGTTTGTGCTGCATGTTTATGAGCATCTCCTACGTTAACATTTAAATTACGGAATAATTGAGCCCCTAATTTGTTTTTAGGCAACATTCCTTTAACTGCTTTTTCTACTAATAATGCAGGATTTTTTTCCTTCATTACTTTTGCAGTTAGACTTCTTTGTCCTCCTGGATAACCTGTGTGGCGGATGTAAGTTTTCTCATCCATTTTGTTTCCAGTAAGATTGATTTTTTCTGCGTTAATAACAATCACGTTATCTCCACAGTCAACATGCGGCGTATAACTTGGCTTGTACTTACCTCTTAATAGCATAGCTACTTTAGAAGCAAAACGACCTAAGTTATGACCTTCAGCATCTACAACAATCCACTGCTTGTCTGCAGTAGCCTTGTTTGCCGAAATTGTCTTGTAGCTTAATGTGTTCACAATACTAATTTTTAATTAAACATTCCATTCCTATTCCCGAACTTCGGGTTTAGGGGTGCAAAAGTACAATTAATTATTAAAATTACAAACTCTAACCTAAATTTCTTTTGTATTGATTTTGAACTCATTGAATTACTTTCCAAATTTATATTCGTTTTTATAGGTTTTTTATAGTCTATTTTTATATTTTTGAATCTGATATACTTCTAAAAATGAAAGCAAAAGCCACTTTAAAAGAATTAGCGAAAGAATTAGGCGTTTCTACTTCAACAGTTTCAAAAGCGTTAAGTAATAGTCCAGAAATTAGCGAGCAAACTAAAATTAAAATAAAGGAATTTGCACTTCTTAAAAATTATAAGCCCAATAGTATTGCTAAAAATTTAAAAAATCAACGTTCTTATACGATTGGTGTCGTTTTGCCAAACATATTAAACCCTTTTTTTGCTAAAGTTTTTTCAGGTATCGAATTGTATGCGAATGAAAAAGGCTATAATTTGATTACTTGTACTTCTAACGAATCTTTGGAAAAAGAAAAACAAATGATTGAAATGTTAGACAATGGTGCGATTGATGGTTTTATTTTGGCTTTGGCCGAAGAAACACAAAAAGAAAATAATTTTACACATATATATGATGTATTACGTCACGGAACACCTATTGTTTTGTTTGATAGAATTGCTGAAGAATTAAAATGCGATAAAGTAATTGTGGATGATTTTGATTCTGCAGTGAATGCGACTCAGTATTTAATTGATACGAATTGTAAAAAAATCGCTTTATTTTCTACTATAAATAACTTAAGTGTTGGCGATTTAAGAGAAAACGGTTACAAAGAAGCTTTGCGAAAAAACAATATCAAATTTGAGGAAAGTTTAGCTTTGTTAACGGATTCAGATGAAGGTTTCGATGAAAAAATGGGTACACTTATTTTAGAAAAAAAACCAGATGCTATTTTTGCTATTGACGAATATGCCGTTGTTACTGCGATGAAATTTTGTTTGAAAAATGGATTACACGTTCCTGATGATGTATCAATAATTGGTTTTGCCGATGGTTTATGGTCGCGCCGAATGACGCCAAGTTTATCAACAATTAGTCAGCACGCGCCAGAAATCGGACAAAAAACAGCTGAATTAATCATCAAGCGCATTGAAGAAATTCCGGATTCTGAATCAGAAAAAATATTTGAAACCGCAGTAATTAAAACGGAATTAAGAAAAAGAGATTCGGTTAGAAAATTATCTTAAACACATAGTCACATAGAAAGAAAATAAACTATGTAACTATGTTTAATAAACTATAAATCCCAACTATTTAATTGCTGAATCGCGTGATAAGCAGTTAAATCAAAATGAACAGGAACAATGGAGATGTAATCGTTGGCTAAAGCCCATTCGTCTGTGTCTTCGCCATGGTCGTGGTTTACAAATTTCCCAGTTAACCAATAGTATTCTTTTCCCATTGGATTCGTGCGCTTGTCAAATTCTTCTTCCCAAGCCGCTTTCGCTTGACGACAAATTTTGATTCCTTTTATGTTATCCGTTTTCGGAAAATTTACATTTAATATCACGCCTTCTGGCAGTCCTTTTTCTAAAACTTCTAACGCAATTTTTTTGATGAAAGGTTTAATGTATTCAAAATTCGCATCCCAACTATAATCACATAATGAAAATCCGATAGACGGAATGCCTTCTATTCCACCTTCAACTGCAGCACTCATCGTACCTGAATAAATCACATTTATAGAGGAATTCGAACCATGATTTACACCCGAAACACATAAGTCTGGTCTGGTTTTCATGACTTCGTGTACGCCCATTTTCACACAATCGACAGGTGTTCCTGAACAACTATAAGCGTTTTCAGTTCCTAAAAATCCAGGTATATGTTTTAATTCTAATGTGCTATTTATAGTTATAGCGTGACCCATTCCGCTTTGCGCGCTATCTGGAGCAATAATATAAATTTCACCTAATTCGTGCATGACTTCTGTTAAGGCTTTTATTCCAGGAGCGGCGATACCGTCGTCATTGGTAATTAGAATTTTTTTCATTTGGTTGAAGTGTTAAATTATTTGCTAAATTATCATATTTTATGATTTTATTGTAGATAAAAATATTAAATTTGTTTTCATTATTTTAAATGATGATGTGATTGCACTTTTGGCACGATTTTAGAAATTAGAAATGAAAAATATAATAGAATTTATGAAAAGAAATTATAGAGTTTTACTGGTTGTAGGAATATTAGCTGCAGGATTGTGGAGTTTTATTCCGTCTAAGAAGGCATCTGGTGACGATAAAGATAAAATGTTAATTGAACTTTTGTCTTTTGTGTTAGAAAAAGGGCATTTTTCGCCTATTGAATTGAACGATAATTTCTCTAAAAAAGCGTACGCATCTTATATTGAATCGTTAGATCCAACAAAAAGATATTTCATTCAATCTGACATTAATGAATTTCAAAAATATGAAAATTCAATTGATGATATGATTAGAAGTAAAGATTTGTCTTTTTTCGATTTAACATACAAAAGATTAATGCAAAGAATGAAAGAGTCTAAAGATATTTATACCAATATTCTTTCGAAACCATTAAACTTAAATGATGAGGAAACCATTAGTGTGGATTATGAAAAATTGCCTTACGCTTCTTCAAAAGCTGATTTAAATGCAAGATGGAGAAAGCAATTGGAGTTTGCGATTTTGAGTGATATTACGGATAAAGAAGAAATTCAAGAAGCATTAAAAACAAAAAATACAGACGGAACTATTGGGGAAACTGTTGTTATAAAAGAAGAAAAAGAAACTGTTAAATCAGAACCAAAATCTTTTGAAGAATTAGAAAAAACGGCAAGAAAAAACACAGAAAGTAACCTAAATAATAATTTCAGTTTCATTGCAGAATTAACTCGTGAGGATTGGTTTTCAATTTATATTAATGCGATTGTAACCCAATATGATCCACATACCTATTATTTTTCTCCTGAAGATAAAGAGAAATTTGATGTAAGTATGAGTGGAAAATTCGAAGGAATTGGTGCTCGTTTACAAAAGAAAAATGAAGGAATTGAAGTTTCTGAATTAATCAGTGGTGGACCAGCTTGGAGAGGAAAATTACTAGAACAAGGAGATGTAATCATAAAAGTTGGTCAAGGTAACGAAGAACCAATTGATATTTCTGGAATGCGTTTAGACGATGTAATCAAAAAAATTAAAGGACCAAAAGGTACTTTAGTAAAACTTACTGTTAAAAAAGTGGACGGTAGTGTGAAAGTAATTCCAATTATGCGTGATGAAGTGGAAACAGAAGAAACTTTCGCAAAATCAACAGTAGTTAATAAAGATGGAAAATTGTTTGGTGTAATCTACTTGCCTAAATTCTACCAATCCTTTGATAACAAATCGGAAAGAGATGCTTTTAAAGATGTTGCTCAAGAAGTAGAAAGATTAAAAGCCTTGAATGTTTCTGGAATTGTGATGGATTTACGTGATAATGGCGGTGGTTCTTTAGAAACAGTAGTGAAAATGACAGGTTTGTTTATTGATAAAGGTCCAGTGGTGCAAGTGAAACCCGCAAATGGAAAAGCGCAAGTTCTTCCAGATACAGATCCAAAAGTACAATGGGATGGTCCGTTAGTAGTAATGATTAATAATTATTCGGCTTCAGCTTCAGAAATTTTTGCAGCTGCAATTCAAGATTATAAAAGAGGAATTATCATCGGAAGTAAGCAGTCTTACGGAAAAGGAACCGTTCAAAATGTATTTGAATTAAACGAATTTGTTCGCGGTAATCAATATGGAGATTTAGGAGCTTTAAAAACAACTACTCAAAAATTTTACAGAGTTAACGGAGGTTCAACTCAATTAGAAGGTGTAAAAAGTGATATTGTTATGCCGGATCGTTTTAGTTTTATGGAAACTGGGGAAAAAGATGAAAAAAGCGCTTTGCCTTGGGATAAAATTGAACCAGCAATTTATACACCATTAAATGTAAGTTTTGATAAAGTAATTGCAAACAGTAAAAACAGGATTGCTTCAAATGAAAGTTTCAATTTAATTACTGAAAATGCAAAATGGATTAACAACAGAAAAGAAGACAATACAATTAGTTTAAATTATACGGCTTACAAAAAAGAGTTAGCCGAAATTGAAACTCAAACTAAGAAATTTAAAGACATTGAAAAGTTTAAAAACAACTTAACATTTACTTCTTTACCATACGAATTAGAAATAATGGCTAAAGATGAATTACTAAAAGAAAAACGTGACAGATGGCACGCTGAATTAGTAAAAGACGTGTACATGACTGAAACATTAAATGTATTAAATGATTTGACTTCTAAAGATGTAAATACAACTTTAGTGAAAGGTAAAAAAGCTAAGAAAACTAAAGAGAAAAAATTAGCTTCAAAATAAATCAAGTAATTAGATATAAAAAATGCCATTCAATTTGAATGGCATTTTTGTTTTTATATGTTGGTAACTGCTTATCTTATTTTGTCTAATTTAATTTGAGCTTTTTCCAATTTATTTTGTAATTCTGTGCTTTTTTCAAGAAGTTTTTCTATTTTTTCCTGACGTTTGATTTCATCATTAGGAGATAATTTTCCTTTCCTTTTGTCTTTCTCAAACTTAGTTTTTTCGTTATCTAATTTCTCTTTGTTTTTAAGTACATCCTTTTTTAAATCGGCAACTTTATTTCTTGCGTCAGTCAGTTTTTCTCTTTCTTTTTCAATTCTTTTTCGCTCTTTGTCTGCTTCTTTTCTTGCTTTTTCTGAAGCTTTAAGTTCTTTTGCTAAAGCTTCCTTTTCTTTTTCAGCTTCTTTTTTTGCTTTTTCTAAATCTTTTTGTTGCTCTTTAGCTTCTTTTTGAGCATCTTTTGCTGCTTTTTCTTGATTTTTTAAAGCTTCTAATCTTTCTTTTTCAATTTTTGCAAATTCTATTTTTTTAATAGAATCATTTGCTCTGGTAATAGAATCAGTTTTAATTTCTTGCGAATTTACGTTTGTAGCAAACAAACCGAATGCCATTAGCATTAACATTTTTTTCATAATTTCAATTTTTTAGTTCAACATATTTTTGTTTACTTTTACAAAGATAATAAACTTAATTATGCGAAAATTCTTTTTAAATATATTTGTTGTTTTGGCTTTTTCATCTTGTCAAATTAAAAATGAAAGCAAAACAGAAACCACTGATGCAACAACTGTACCAACTTTTGAGGCAACTTCAAATAATACTGATTTTTCGTATTTACCAACTTCAACCACAAATGCTATTTATGAACATAAAGGCTATACGTTTTCATATTCAGAATCGCACGAACAAAGCGAATGGGTGGCCTATGAATTAGAAGACGGAAAATGGAAATATTCTGAATTAGAACGTCCACTTTTTGAACAAGATCCAATAGTTAAAACCGAATCAGCGCATTGGGGAAATTATAAAAAATCAGGGTATACAAAAGGACATTTGTGTCCGGCTGGTGATAGAAAACAAAGTCAAGAGTTGTATGATGAAACCTTTTTTACAAGTAATGCTTCACCACAATTATACGATTTTAATGCTGGAGTTTGGAATCGTTTAGAAAATAAAGTACGTTATTGGGCCGGAAAATATGACGGTATTTATGTTGTAACTGGAGGTGTTTTAACCGATGATTTAAAAACTATCGGTAAAGAAGACGTTTCTGTGCCGAAATACTTCTACAAAGTTTTATTAACGAAAGACAAAACCAGAATGATTGCTTTTTTAGTGCCACACGAAAAGTCTAATAAACCGTTATATGAATTTGTAGTTTCTGTTGACGAATTAGAAAAGAAAACCGGAATTGACTTTTTTCCTAAATTAGACGATGCTACAGAAAATAAATTAGAAGCAAGTAGAGATTATAAAGGTTGGAGTTTTTAGTTTGATTGTTTTATTGAGAAAAAATATTTTTCAGAGTAGTATAATGATTTATCGATTGTTTTTTTGGATTTATAATTTTCTCTGAAAAACTGATTTATTTCTGTTTTTTTGTAATCTCCGTTTAGTTTTGGTTCAGTAATTACATGCACAATTCCATTATTAATAATAAATAAAAGATTTGAGAATTCTTCAATCTTAAAAATATAATATTTTTCTTGAAGTTTTAATTTCATCATAGTCATGATATTACTATCTAATGGATTAAGAGGCTCACAATTATAACCTATTATTTCGTTGTATGAGGATTTAAAGAAAAATGCAGTAGTTATATATTCTTTAGTTGTGTATATGTTATATATGAAAGTATTCGTGTTTTTAAAATCGATTTGAGTTAAAATATTTTTTTTAAGATTAATATTTTTTTTGATTTTAAAAACAGGGATTTCTTTAATTACAAGTGAATCATAATTATATTTTGTGATATAATCACAATTAAATTGTGTTAGGTCATTATCGGTTTTTAAATATTCTAAGGTGTAATTGTATTTTTGTTTTAAATCATTATAAAGCTCTTCAATCTTGTACTTGTTTTTTGAAGTAATAGATATTGTATCAGTTGAATTTTTTTGAGAATAAATAGTATTAATAATTAAACTCAAAAAGATAGTTAAGGCTATTTTCATATTAAACATCTTTATAAGATATAAATTCTACCACTCATTCACTTTATTCGCATCCAACTTAATAAAGATAAAAAGCATTATGGTAAACGCCCATAAACTAGAGCCACCATAAGAGAAAAAGGGTAGTGGTACACCAATGGTTGGGAACAAACGAATTAACATCGCGATGTTTACAAAAAAGTGAGTAAATAAATACGTGGCGACACAATAACCGTAGACACGACTAAATCTGGTTTTTTGCCTTTCGGCTAAGTATAAAATTCTAATAAATAAGCTTACGAATAAACTCATGACTAATAAGTTTCCAAGAAATCCCCATTCTTCACCAACTGTTGTAAAAATATAATCAGTGTGTTGTTCCGGTACGAAACCACCTTTAGTTTGGGTGCCTTCTAAATAACCTTTTCCTAATAAACCGCCAGAACCAATAGCAATCATTGATTGATTTAGATTATAACCTTCTTTTTTCATATTCACATCTTTTCCTAAAAGCACGTTAATACGATCTTTTTGATGTGGTTCTAAAACTTTATCGTACATATAACTTACCGAAAAAGCAAAACTGGATATGGCAATAAATAGCAAGCCATAAACAATTGGATTTCGAGAGATTAATCGATTAAAAATATAATGAATCACCATGAAAATCCCAATAAATGAAATCAGAAATATGGGTTTTATAATTAAGGCCAAAAGGAATGTAGCAATAGCAATAGCACCTGTCCATAAATACCAACCAGGTAATCCTTCTCTAAACAATACAAAAATTAGTGATAAAAATATCATCGCACTTCCAGCATCTGGTTGCATTAATATTAAAAAAACAGGTAAACCAATTATAGCAAAAGCAATGTATTGAAAGTTTTTCTTTCCTAAGTTTACTTGTGCATCACTCAAATATTTAGACAATAATAAGGCCACTGCGGTTTTTACAAATTCGGAAGGTTGGAAACCAAATCCGCCAAATTGATACCAGTTGGTTTGTCCTTTTTTGGAAACTCCAAATACAAATAATCCTAAAAGTAGCGCGATTCCAACACCATAAAACACAAAGGAAAACCGTTCGAATATTTTTGAATCGACAAATAAAATAGCAAAAATAATTGGAATGGCAATGATCATAAAGATCATTTGTCTTCCGTAATTTAAACTAAAATCAAAAGTATATTCTTGATCTGGCGGAACCGTTACAGAATAAATAGTCATCCATCCAAAAACAACAAGGATGATGTATAACAAAATTGTTATCCAATCGATGGAATTACTTATATCTTGGTTCTTCATTTTATTTTTTTACTGAATCTTTTTTCTTACCTGCTGCTTTATTCTTTTTTTCTTCCTCAATTTCTTTTTTCGATTTTAACTTCATTCGAAGCGAATCTACTTTAGTTAATTTAGGTTTGTTTATAGAGTCTTTAGCTGGATATAATTTTCGATATTGCCAATTTAAATTTCCTTCTAACATTCGTTTTTCCAAATCTTTTCGGGTAATTTTTTTGTTCAAATATTTTTCAATCATTAAAGTTGCAATTGGTCCAGCCCAAGTATTTCCATAATGTCCGTTTTCTACAATTACCGCAATAGCAATTTTAGGTTGCATTCTTGGTGCGAAAGCCACAAACTCAGAGTGATCTTCTAATTGCACTCGTTTTCCATTTATTTTAGCGAAGTTTTCTGCTGTACCTGTTTTTCCACAAATTTCCAAACCTACTACTCCTAAACCTGAAGCTGTCCCTCTATTGTAAACATCAAATAAGCCATTAACTATTGGGTCAAAATATTTACTGTTAATTGTAGTAACGTGTTTAGTAGTGTATTTGGCATCAATTTTTCTGCCTTTAATTTGTTTGATGATGTGAGGTGTATAATAATATCCTCTATTAGCAATAGTTGCCATCATATTTGCTAATTGAATAGGGGTCATAGAAACTTCTCCTTGTCCAATTGAATTGGAAATAATAGTTGTAGAACGCCAACCACCATTTGGATAAAAACGTTCATAAAACTTAGAAGTTGGAATATGGCCTTTTCTACCAGTAGGTAAATCATAACCCATAAAATTACCTAATCCGAAACTTTTTAAATGGTTTGCCCAAGCGTTAACTCCGTCTTTTGGTTTTTTGTATTTTTCTATGGTTCGTTTATAAGTATTTGCGAAATAAGTATTACACGATTTATAAATTCCGAAATTTAGTTTAATATGACCGCCCGGACAGTGACATTTCATAAAGGCACCACGACCATAATAAAAACCTGGTCCGCAACTAAATGAAGTTTCTTCATTAATTACGCCTTCTTGTAATCCAATTAATCCAGTTAAAATTTTAAATGGAGAACCAGGAGGAAATTCTCCTAACAAACCTCTGTCGTATAAAGGTTTCGCGATAGAGTCGTTATAAAGTTTGGTGTAATTTTTGGAACGTTGTCTTCCAACTAATAAAGCTGGATCGTAAGTTGGAGCAGTAACAAGTGCTAAAATTTCACCCGTACTTGGTTCGATGGCAACAATACCACCTCGCTTATTAATCATCAATTCTTCGCCATATTTTTGAAGTTCTCCGTCAATAGATAACGTTAAATCACTTCCTTGTTTGGCAATCGTATCAAATTTTCCTTCTTTATAAGAACCGATTTCTTTATTATGTTTGTCTTTTAAAATATATCTTACGCCTTTTACACCTCGTAAAATTTCTTCATAAGCTTCTTCAACACCTTGCATTCCAATTAAATCACCACTTTTATAGTAAGGTTTTTTAGCGATAATGTTGTCGTTTACTTGTGTGATAAACCCAAATACGTTTGCACCATTTTTGGTTTGGTATTCTCTTAATGCACGTTTTTGAATGTAAAATCCGTTGTATTTTCTGATTTTTTCTTGAAAACCAGCAAATTCCATTTTATTTAATTGCGGAAGAAATAAAGAGGGTAATCTTGGACTGTAAACTTTTGCTTTAGCAATTTTCTCTAAAAACTCAGGTTTTGTGATTTGAAGAATTCTGCAAAATTCAAGCGTGTCAATTTCTTTAACTTCGTTCGGGACAACCATAATATCATAAGATGGTTGATTGGCAACTAAAAGTTTACCATTTCTATCATAAATATAACCTCTTTCTGGGAAGTCGTATTTGATTTTTATAGCGTTGTTTTCCGATTTGATTTTTAAAGTGTCATCAATAATTTGTAAATAAAAAAGACGCGCCAATAAAATTATTGAAGATACAATGATAATGGTTGGTAAAAGGGTCTTTCTCATCGTTTATTAGGTTTAATTAAATAAATACTAATGATACAAATTATAAATGTAAATAGTGTACTTAAAATGGTTCGAGAAATGACTTCAAAAAACAAATCGAAACGATATAATTCTAAGGTAAAAAGGACTAAATGATGAAATAGAATGGCAGACATGATAAATGTAAATCGGTCTACAGATAATTTATCGGCAATTCTAATGGTTTGATATTCGTAACTTAAACCAAAAGCAAATTTTAAAAATCCGGGTCTGAAATAAGCTAATAGTAAACAAGCAGTAGCGTGAACTCCGCCGCTATCGCAAAATAAATCCATGATTAAACCCAAACAAAAACTTGCTGCAATAAAGCCAGATTTGTTAGAGTTAATAGGATATAAAATGATGAAAAGCATGTATAAATACGGATTTATCCAACCGCCAAATTTGACTTGTTCTAAAACAACAATTTGTATCGTCAATAGAACGATAAAACGGATTAAGTTTAAAATGAAGTTACTGTTCATTATTTTTTAGTTGGATCTTTTTCAGTTTCTGTTTCCAGAGCTTGTTTTTCTGCTTTCTTTTTGTTCTCAATTACATAAACATAACCTAGAGAAGTCATGTCGTTAAATAGTCTAATATTGATTACAAATTTATTCGTTGCTTTTTCTTCAAAAATTTTGTCAATTTTTCCAATGGGTATGTTTTCAGGAAATATGGCTGATTGTGCTCCGGTAACAATTGTATCTCCTTTTTTCAAAGTAGCTAATTTTGGCACATCAATCAATTGTACATAACCTGCATTTTTTCCATCCCAAGTGATTGATCCAAAATGATCTGAATTTTTTATTTTTCCGTTTAAAGGATTTTTGGTGTGTAAAATACTAATAACCGTTGAGAAATTTTTAGAAGTTTTTTCAATAATTCCTACAACACCTCTATCGCTAATTACTGCCATGTCAGTTTGTAATCCTTCAAAAGCACCTCTGTCTAAAGTTAGGAAATTTTCTTGCTTACTGTAAGAATTCTTAATCACTTTAGCACGTCGAACCACAAAATTTGATAATTCACCTGGAACCACAATTTTGCTTTCTAATACGGTGTCTTTTTTGTTGAAAAGAATTTCTTTTAAACGGGCATTTTCTCGGGCTAAATCGTCATTTTTTTGTCGTAATCCAAAGTAATCTTTCACGCTACTAATTTGGTTATAGGTATAACCAGACACGGCGTTGGAAGAATTTATATACTGGCTTCTGTGGTAAGAATGCGATTTTACCGTAAGTGTTAATGAAACACCCAAAAGCAGCAAAAACAGCAATTTATAGCTGTTTTTTATAAGAAAATTTATAATTTGCTGCATGTACTACGTGCTTATTTAATTAAGATATTTTTATACTTCGCTAAGTTTTTAAGTGCCATTCCAGTTCCTCTAACAACGGCTCTTAATGGATCTTCAGCAATGTAAACTGGTAAATCTGTTTTTAATGAAATACGTTTGTCTAAACCTCTTAACATCGAACCACCACCTGCTAAATAAATACCAGTGTTGTAAATGTCGGCTGCTAATTCTGGAGGTGTTTGAGAAAGTGTTTCCATAATCGCATCTTCAATTCTTTGAATAGATTTGTCTAATGCTTTTGCGATTTCTCTGTAAGAAACATCTACTTGTTTTGGTTTTCCAGTTAATAAGTCACGTCCTTGAACCGACATGTCTTCTGGAGCGCTTTCTAAATCTTCAATAGCAGCACCAATCTGAATTTTAATTTTTTCAGCAGTTGTTTCACCCACAAATAAATTGTGTTGCGTTCTCATGTAGTAAATGATGTCGTTTGTAAAAACGTCACCGGCAATTTTAACCGATTTATCACAAACAATACCTGCTAATGCGATAACGGCAATTTCTGTTGTACCACCACCTATGTCAACAATCATGTTTCCTTTTGGTTGCATGATGTCAATTCCGATACCAATTGCTGCAGCCATTGGCTCATGAATTAAGTATACTTCTTTTCCATTTACACGTTCTGCAGATTCTTTTACAGCACGCATTTCCACTTCTGTAATTCCAGATGGAATACAAATTACCAAACGTAGGGCAGGAGTGAACAGTTTTTTCTTTAAAGCTGGAATGCTTTTAATAAACATTTGAAGCATTTTTTCAGACGCATCGAAATCGGCAATAACCCCATCTTTCAAGGGACGAATTGTTTTTATGTTTTCGTGGGTCTTACCTTGCATCATGTTGGCTTCTTTTCCAACAGCAATTATTTTTCCAGTTATTCGGTCCCTAGCAACAATTGAAGGGCTATCTATTACAACTTTATCGTTGTGAATTATCAGTGTATTCGCGGTACCAAGGTCAATTGCAATGTCCTCGGTCATGAAGTCAAAAAATCCCATATTTATATCAAGGGTTTAGTATTTTGTGTAATTATATTCAACTAACAAAAGTATAAAATTAATTTGGAATTATTTAAAATAAAAACGCATTAAAAAATAAATTTTTAATGCGTTTTAAAATATAGGTTTTGTAGGGAATTTTCTAGTGTTTGAAATGACGAACTCCAGTCATAACCATCGCTACTTTGTTGTCGTTGCAATAGTTGATGCTTAATTCATCTTTGATAGAACCACCTGGTTGAATAATTGCTGTAATTCCTGCTTTGTTAGCTATTTCGACACAATCTGGGAATGGGAAAAACGCATCACTTGCCATTACAGCGCCAGTTAAATCAAATTCAAAAGTTTTTGCTTTTTTAATGGCTTGGTCTAAGGCGTCAACTCTAGAAGTTTGTCCTGTTCCTGAAGAGATTAACTGACGATTTTTTGCAAAAACAATGGTGTTTGATTTGGTGTGTTTACAAATCTTTGATGCAAAAAGTAAATCTTCAATTTCTTCTTCTGTTGGTGCAGTTAAAGTTGCTGTTTTTAAAATATCCTTCGAATCTGTAATATTGTCTTTGTCTTGGACTAAAATTCCATTTAAACAGGTACGAACATTTTTAGCAGGTAATTCAACATCGTTGATAACTAAAATAATTCTGTTCTTTTTTTCTTCTAAAACATCAATAGCTTCTTGGTCGTATGAAGGAGCGATTACTACTTCGCAAAATAATTTATTAATTTCTTCTGCTGTAGCTAAATCAATATTTCCGTTGGCAATTAAAACACCACCAAAAGCAGAAGTTGGGTCACCAGCTAAAGCATCTAAATATGCTTCTTTCATGGTAGCTCTTGTTGCTAATCCACAAGCGTTATTGTGTTTTAAAATAGCAAATGTTGGTTCGTTGTTTTTGAATTCATTCATTAAATTCACACCAGCATCTACGTCTAATAAATTGTTATATGACAATTCTTTACCGTGTAATTTTGTAAACATTTGGTCGAAATCTCCAAAGAAAAATCCTTTTTGATGCGGGTTTTCTCCGTAACGTAAAATTTGTCCTTTTTCTTGGCTAATTTTTAAGTAAGTATCTTCTGTGTTGAAGTAATTAAAAATAGCTGTATCGTAATTTGAAGAAGTATGGAATGCTTTTGTAGCTAAAACTTTTCTTTGTTCAATTGAAGTTGCTCCGTTATTTTCGGTATAGAAACCTAAGAAAGTGGCATATTCGTCAACAGACGCAACAATGGTTGTGTCTTTGAAATTTTTAGCTGCGGCACGAATTAATGAAATTCCACCAATATCAATTTTTTCAATAATATCACCTTCACTTGCATCAGAAGCAACCGTTTTTTCAAATGGATATAAATCAACAATTACTAAATCAATTTGTGGAATGTCAAATTCAGTCATTTGCGCCACATCACTTTCGTTGTCTTGACGGTTTAAAATCCCACCAAAAATTTTCGGATGTAATGTTTTTACTCTTCCGCCTAAAATTTCTGGGAAAGAAGTAATGTCTTCAACAGCTACTACAGGAATATTTAAATTTTGAATAAAATCTTGTGTTCCTCCAGTAGAATAAATCGTTACATTGTTTTGATGAAGGGCTTTTACAATTGGTTCTAAACCGGTTTTGTCAAATACAGAAATTAAGGCCGATTTGATTTGTTTTGTGTGAGTCATTGTGTTGTTGTTTGTTAAAACTGAAGTTATTTCAGTTTCTGTTGAAATTTATTTAGTAGTTGTTTCTCTTAATAATTTGCAAAAGTAAGTATTTGAATAAGAAAATGCAATAATTTCATTTTCTAAATTGCAATAAAAACCTTCAAAATTCTATTCTTTAAATTGTAACAATTTTGACTTTTGTGCTACTTATGTATAGAATATTGAATTTATGATACTATATATACGTTTATTAAAAGAAAGTTTTGCTTTTGCGATTAATGCCTTGAGAAACAATAAATTACGAACTCTGTTGTCTTTATTAGGCGTTACGGTTGGTATTTTCTCTATTATTGCGGTTTTAGCTGCAGTTGATTCTTTGAAAAAAAATATTGTGGATAGCTTAGATGGTATGGATAAAAACACCATTTATTTGTTCAAATATTCTTTTGGTCCAACAGATGTGGAAGAATGGAAACGCGATCAATTTCCTCATGTAAAATATGAAGAATATCAATATTTACAGAAAAATATGGATGATATTGATAAGATATCCTTCAATTTTTTTACAGGTAATCAAACCATAAAATACGATGACAATACGGTGAATTCTATTCGTGTAAAACCATCCACTAATGAATTTTTCGAAATAGAATCTTTTAAAGTCGAAAAAGGAAGGCTGTTTAATGAAGCGGAATCCAATTCGGGAACAGCTGTGATTGTTATTGGAAGTGAAGTTGCTGAAGGATTATTCAAAGGAAATGAACCTATTGGAAAACAAATTCGTTTATATGGTCAACGTTACACCGTAATTGGTGTGTTGAAAAAAATGGGAGAAAACACGTTTGGAGATTCTAATGATGTAGCAGTTTTTTTACCAGTCAATAATGTTAGAAAATTATATGGTGATAACAGTGCTATTTTTACGCCAGCTATTTTAGTTAAACCGAAAGAAGGAGTTGATATTGAAGAATTTAAAGCGGAATTAACTAGTAAAGTTAGAAATATTAGAGGCTTAAGAGCTGGTGAAATTAATAATTTCTTTGTAAATATTCTTTCTGGATTTACAGATTTCATTGATGATATTATCGGACAAATGAACGTTGCTGGTTGGGGAATTAGTATTTTTTCGCTTTTAGTTGGTGGATTTGGTATTGCAAATATTATGTTTGTTTCTGTAAAAGAGCGAACCAATTTAATCGGAATTCAAAAAGCTTTAGGTGCTAAAAACAAGTTCATTTTATTTCAGTTTTTATTTGAAGCTGTTATTTTAGCTATGTTTGGTGGATTGATTGGTATTTTATTGGTTTGGATAATTGCGATGATTTTAACAAGTGCTTTAGATTTTCAATTTGTATTAAGCACATCAAATATAATATTAGGGTCAAGTTTATCTGTAATTATTGGCTTAATTTCAGGGATTTTGCCGGCAATTTCTGCATCTAAATTAGATCCAGTCGAGGCTATTCGTACAGGGATGTAAAATATTGATTTTATGTTGTATATAGATATTTTTATACTATTTTTGTACTTCTAAACCCCTTGATTAAATGTGCGGAATTTCCGGTTTTATTGATAAAAATCTCTCTGAGAATAAAAAACAAATCTTAATAAAAGGTTTGAGTGAGCTTCAAGTACACCGTGGTCCAGATTTTTCTGGTGAATGGAACAATTCAAATGTGCATTTTTTTCATCAAAGATTGTCTTTGATTGATGGAAATAGCCGTTCCAATCAGCCATTTTATACGGATGATTTTGTTTTGTGTTTTAATGGTGAAATTTATAATTTCTTAGCTTTAAAACAACATTTACCAACGGTTAATTTTACGACAACTTCAGATACAGAAGTGCTTTTTCAATATTTAGTTCATTTCGGAATTGAAAAAACACTTCGAGATATTAAAGGAATGTTCGCTTTCTCTTTTTACGATGTGAAGAAAAAAGAACTTTTTTTAGTCCGTGACCGTTTTGGAATTAAACCTTTATTTTTTGTCAATAATTCAGAAGTTTTTGCCTTCGCATCCGAATCGAGAACTTTGGCAAAAGGATTGCAGTTAAAGCCTGATAGTTATAAAACAATGCTTTCATTAAATAGTACGTTAGAAGGAAGTTCTACTTATACTTTATTTAATGAAATTGTAAATGTAAAACCAGGAACTGTTGTAAAAATTGCTTCTAATTTAGAAATTTCAGAAGACTATTATTATAAATTATCGGATCAAGTAGATGCGAATTACCATAAAGATTTAGCAAAAAAACCAAAATCGGAAATTGTCAAAGAATTTGATGCGTTATTGTCAAAATCTGTGGATGAAATGTTAGTATCCGATTTTCCAATGGGTGCATTTGTGAGCGGTGGAATTGATTCTTCAATTTTAACGGCAATGGCAAAAAAATCGCAGCCTAATATTCAATTGTTTACTGCTGATATTGTAGGGAAACATTCAGAATATTCAGATTCATTAGCTTTAGCGAAACATTTAGATTTACCTTTACATAAAACAGAATTTCATCCCGAAGATTTTTTAAATCATTGGATTACTGCAACAGAATATAACGCTGGACCAATTGTGTATTTTACCAATGGTGTACCGATTTCTAGAGTGGCTCATTTGGCCAGACAAAACGATGTGAAAGCCGTAATTTGTGGAGAAGGTTCGGATGAATTGTTTTTAGGTTATTCGAAATTAATGGCAGCGCGTTATAAAAAAGCATTATTGTTGCCTCAAGAAATTTTAAAGAAAGTTTACAAAATATATCCAGCATTAAATAATTATTTATTTCCTTCAGAAACTTCCAATTTAGATAGTTTTAATGTGCGATTAGCCAATGGTTATAAAAGTGAAAAGTTGTATGATAAAGGTTCAGAGCTGTTTTCATTCGTATCAAAAAAAGAGCAAAAGTATTATTTAGATTCTTTTGAAATGATGCAAAAACATTTACAAGCTTTATTGTATCGAAATGACAGAATGGGAATGATTTCTTCTATAGAAGTACGTTTTCCATTTTTACATGAAGATGTAGTGAAATTTGGTTTAAACTTACCTTTAGAATACAAAACACGTTGGACCACACAATTGCATAATAAAAAGCATCCTTTCATTACGGATAAATGGATTGTACGAGAAGTGGCTAAAAAATATTTACCCCAAAATTTAGTGGCTAAGAAGAAAAACGGTTTACCAATTGATGGATTAAATGGTGTGCGTTTTGCAAAAGAATTTTTCAAAAACGGGTATGTCGCTGAGCATTTACAATTAGACGAAGCAGCTTTAGATTATATGTTACAAAACGAAAATCCTTATTTTATTGGAAAACTAGCTTCAGTTGAATTGTTTGGTTTGTTATATGATTTTAACGAATCACATCAAGATATTCAATACAAAATAGATAAGTTTTCTAAAATGAAAGTTTAAAAACTGACTGTCAATTTATCCTGAAGCTTCGGGATTATTCCAGAATCTAAATAAAAAAATCCCGTTCCAAATAAAATTGGAACGGGATTTTTGTTTCAGAATTTTTCTTATAAATTGTATTTCAAACTTAAAATAATATAACGCGGTTGCACATAATAACTTGAAAAATTAGTAGAACCACCTAAAGCACTAAAACTACTGTCGTTTAAAGAAGTTGTGTTTAATAGGTTAGTAGCGCTTAATTTATATTCTAATTTGCTGTCTTTTTTCTGATACGATAAAGAAGCGGTTAAGAAATCATATTCAGTATCAATGGTTTTAGCTTTATTTCTGTTGTGATAAAAGTCGTAATCTGCCTTAAATGAAAACGCATCTAAAAAGAAATATTCTAAAGTTAGCGATGGATTATCTACATAATAAGTTTGAACTTGAGAATCGTTTATAGAATAACTATAAGACAAATCTATGTTGGGTAAGTTTTTTAAATTTGTTGAAAACCCAATATTATAATTATGAAGATAATTTTCAGTAGTTTGAATAAAATCTGGTTTTCCTGTAATGGCACGTATGTTATTGTTTTTTGTCCAGCTTAAGCTTGCTCCGGCATTTGCTTTGAAATATCGTGCAAATGAACGTCCGTAATTAAAGGCTCCAGTAAGTGATTCTTGCGGAAAATTTGAATTAAGATTTACCGAACTTGAAACCTGATTTACATTTAATGGGTCTATAAAAGCTCGGTTTGTAATAATATTAGTTTGTTTCGTATACGTTAAATTTGCAAAAACATTTTCCATGTTAAACATGCTAAACTTAAAGAAACGTAACGTATGCACTTGTGAAACCGAATTTTCTAAGAAACGATTTCCACTATATAAACTGTTATAGTTAGAAAATACGTAGGCTTGAGAAAGCTTAACAATATCTGTAAAATTGTTCGTTAAAGAGAAATTATACGTTAACGATTGTGATTTTTTCATTTGCCATAACGCATAGAAATCTGGTAAAACTCTATTGAAACTCATTTTGTTTGAGCTGTTCAATTGTGTATCGTTGGTGTTAAATTGGTGTGCAGAAACTCCTGGATTTAAAGTAAATTTCCCAAATAACATTTTATAATGTAAACCAATAAAAGCATCATTAAAAGCATAATTTACATCATTCGTATTAGAACTATCTGTTAAATTATTTCGTGTGCCATTATCTAAAATTTGGAACATGCTTGAGTTGAAGTTTTGGTAAGAATACGTGTTTCCAACTGTAACATTAATATTACTTTTTGGCGTAACCATATAGTAATAATCAATCTTAGCGTCTGTTTTGTTTGTTTTTACAAATCGGTTCTGGTTGACGTCATTTCTGGTTTGTAAAATATTATATCCTGTTAATGCAAAAGGCTGTGTTTGTAAGTTGGCGTTGTAAAACGGATCTTCTTGCTGGTATAAATTTTGTAATTCAATAGCAAAAACATTTTTATCATTTAACGTGTAATAATAATTTAAATTCTGACTTACAGATAAAGGTTTTTGACTTTTTTCAGTAAAAATATTTCCTTGCAAACTTGAAAGTACATTTTGATTTTCCAATTGATCTGAAGTTTTCAATAAAGCATCGTAATCTAAATGCATTTTTGCAGAAGGCACATAACTTGAGCTTAATTTAAATAAACCTAAATTGGTTTTTTGTTTAGAATTATCTTGACGATTTTCAGTTACACTAACGGTAGTTCCGTTTGGTAATTTATCGGAACGATTGTAAATATTGTCTGTTTGTAAATCTGTTTTGTTGTACGAATAAATTCCGAAACCACTAATTGTCCAAGCTTTTGATGGATTATATGAGAAGTTTGCGGCACCAAATTTAGCATCAATGTTTTTAGCACGATTGTTTCTCATTCCCATAATTCCCAAATCATTAGAAGAAACTCCGAAATTAGAACCGCCTTTTTTCATCATGTTTTTAAAACCACCAGTAAACTTGAAATAATCTTGCATGGTTAAAGGTAATTCTCCAATGTTGTTTAAGTTTCCAATTAAATTTAGACTGTATTTTGGACTGTAATAAAATAGTTTTGGATTCAAGATGCTTCTATTTTCGGTATCGGTAACTCCAGCACCAGCTAACATATCACCAAACCAGAAATTCTTTTTACCGTCTTTCAGTTTGATGTTAATCGCCACGTTGTCTTCGTTGTTTTCTAAACCTTTTAAGTTAGAAACTTCGTTATAATTTCTTAAAACCTGAATTTTATCTAAGGCATCAGCAGGAATATTTTTCGTAGCAATTTTAGTATCGCCATCAAAAAAATCTTTACCTTCTACCATTATTTTTTGTACTTTTTTACCTTCTACTTCAATTTCTCCATCTTTATTTACAGAAACACCAGGTAATTTTTTTAGTACATCTTCTAGTTTTTTTTCTGTTCCGTTTGTAAACGAATCCGAATTGTAAATAATCGTATCGCCACTAATTCGAACTGGCATTTCTTTCACAATTTCAACAGTTTCGATAGTGTTAGAACCCGATAAAATGATGTCGAAAGTCATGTTTTCTTTTGTAGTAGTAATTTTTCTCTCAAAAGGTGCATAACCAATATAACCAGCTTTAATGATATATTCGGTATTGGCTTTTAAATTTAAAGAAAACTCTCCTTTTTCGCTAGTAATGTTATAAGCATCCATAGCTTTTGTAGCTTGGTTTACGGCCATAACATTTGCCGTTTCAATAACTAAATTGTCGGAGTCTTTTAAAATACCTGTAACCTTTACAGATTGTGCGTAAATTGAACCTGAAAGTAAAATGGCTAATAGTAATAGTGTTTTTTTCATTGATGTAGAAATTGTGTATAAATTTAAGTCGCCTTGTGAGCGACTTATTTTAGTATTTTAATGTTTTGAATATTATCTTCCCATTCTCATTCCACCTCTTGCTCCAGGACCACCGCCCATTTCGCTCATCTCTTTCATTTTCTTCATCATAATGTCGTCAAATTCTTTTTGAGTTACTTTATCGCCACCAGTTGGAGCTTTAATCTCAATTTTATCTTTCACGTTCATCACTAATTTGGAACACATAATAACGGTTTTTCCATCATTCACTTCCATAATTAATCCTGGTAAACCCCAATATTCATCAGGACCTTGATTTACTGGAATTTCTGGGCAATACCAAGCGGTTACCGTAATTTCTTTTGGCATTTCAACTTCGTCAAAAAAGTTAGTTTTCTTTTCGTCTTTCTTTTCAGTTGTAGCTTTATCGTCTGTTTTAACTTCAGTCTTTACAGCTTCTTTTTTCTTTTCTTCTTTTCTTCTGTAGTTTCTGAAATCAGATTTACTGGCTTCTTTTACTGCAGTTGCTTTAAAGCAAGTGTAATCTCCAATTTTTTTAGTTTCATCAGTTAAAACCCATTTTAAATTCGGTAACGAATCTTTAATTAAAAACTCTTTTCCAAAAACTTCTTTATCAACAGTGTATTGTTTTTCTTTTACGTTTTTAAAGTAAGTTCCACCGCCGCCCATCATAGAGGCCATCATTCTTCCACCACCACCTTGACCGGGAGCGTCTAATTTTTCTTCTTCTTTATAAATAGAAGCTGATTTATCGAAATTCAGAATGTATGTTTTTTCAAACATTTTTTTCATTCTTTCCATAATCTGTGTTTTCATTTCTGGAGTAATATCTTTATTACCATCGAAATTTTTTGCAAAATCTGCTGTAGAAGTTTTAGATTCATAAACAGCCATTCCTTGGAAATCTTTTTGTGCAGAGGCTATAAAAGTCGTTAAACCAAGTACAGCTAAAAATATTTTTTTCATTATTACGTGTTTTTTTGTTTCGATATCTATTTAGACAACAAAAACCTCAAATAGTTACATGCTAATTTGTTATTTTTATGTTAAATAAAAAAAGCTCTAATAAGTTAGAGCTTTGATGTTTTAAACCTGTTTTAAAATATTATTAGAGAGTTTTAGGAACTAAATGAAAAATTAATTTTTTATCTTCTTCGTTATAAATGTAACTGAATTTATCAGGACTTAAATTTATTATTTTTAAATAAATTTTATGATTAAATTCTATAAGATTAAGTTCTATAATGTTTTTACTACTATTAAATTTCCAAATTCCATTAAAAGTTCCTTCAGAATCTTTCATTTTAAATTTTTTATTTGAAAAGAAAATAATCGATTCTTTTTTGTCCATTTCTTCTGCTAAATTTATAGAACCATTTTTCTCAAGAGCAACTAACTTCCATTCTTTGTAAATATTGTTAATCTCAATTTTTTCTTGAGAATAACTAAAAACTGTAATTAAAACTGTAATTAATAGTGTTATTTTTTTCATATTACTTATCTTTTATTTTACCAGTCATTATTAGTTTAATTATTCCATTTTCAGCATTACATTGCACAAATACTAATGTTTTTACATTTCCTTTCTGTTTTAATGTAGGTTTAAATTTAACAGAGACCGTAACTATTTCTCCTATAATGCATTTTTTTTTGTCAAATTTTACTTTTGTGCAGGGACAACTTGGTAAAACTTTTTCAATTACTAAAAGAGTATTAGTAATATTTTTTATTTCGAATTTATGTTCTACACTATCTTTTGATCTTATTTCACCAAAAAAATGTGGGTTTTTTGATGTTTCAACTTCAGTAAAGTTGTCATAAACACTATGTTTTTCATATGTTAAAATACTTAAAATAAGTACAAATAATACAATGCCAAAAACAATTAATATTTTCTTTTTCATTTTTTCATTAAAACCGTTAAGTCAATTAATAAGTTAGCGGCTTGATTTTTATATTTATTGATATAAGTAGATTTATACCATTTTTTTTTTCTAAAATTTTCCCAAGATAAGTTTTCTTTGTTACCATATGAGAACCTTAAACCAGGTCCGATTTTATCTCCTTTTTTTAAACTATTATCGGGATCAATTGGTTCTATTCCAACAACTATACCATTTTTAGGAAACGAAATTTTATAATCTTCTAATTGAAGTTTAAATTTATAAGTTTTATTTTTTGGAGTGATTTGAATCTCTTTTTTTAATAAACTTTCCCCAGGACATTGATTTATAGTATCATATACATAAAAATTCACGCGAAACATGGAGTTTTTGTTTGCTTTTTTATTCTTTCTAAAATAAAAACTAACATCTTTTAGCTTGCCTTTTTCATTTTTTAAATTCTTAAAATAAAAAGCAGATTCATTACCTATAAAACTAAATATCCTTACATCGCCATCTTTTTTTGCATTATAAGAATATTCTTTATTATACAATGAGGCTTTTTGTTCAACAATTACTTCTTCAATAATATGATTTTTTGTCTTTAACTGGACATCTATTTTATATATTTTTGATTCGGTAAAACTTCTTAAATTTAAATATTTTGTTTCATAACCTAAATATGATATTTTTAAAGAATCGTTTTGTTTAGCTTTAATGTCAATTGCAAATATACCTTCTAGATTTGAATTAGTACCTCCATAATTTTTTATAAAGACAACATTAGCAGTTTGAAGTTTTTCTCCAGTTACACTGTCTTTAATTGTGCCTACAATTGTTTGACCAAACAAAACTGTGTTTGAAAACAAATAAAATGCTATGCAATATATTATTACTCTCAAATTTTTTTTATTTATAATAATGGGCTGTTGTTACCAGCCCATTATAAAATTAATTATATTAATTAACATCTGGAGCTTCAACTCCTGGAGGACAATCAACTACTTCATATGTTTCCCATGTAAAAGCACCCCACAAAGCAGAATGATAATTATGAATTCCAACACAACCGTTTGGCCATCTATAAGCGTAAGAAATTTTTCTAGCGTCAGCTGTATTTGACATAAACAAAGTTCCTACTAACATTAAAGAACCTAATCCTAAAAATTTAATTTTTTTCATTATGTTTTTTTAAAAAGATGCCTACTCTTACGATTTTCAGCTTTCTCGACAAATATATTGGCCAAATTCTTGTTTTGCAACAAAAAAAACAATTTATTTTAATTTTCCTACAAAAAATACAAATTTGTTTAATGTGTATAATTGTGTAATTTTAGTTAGTTTTGTAATATGAAATTTCTACTTCTTTTTCTTTTTGTTGCTTTTTCTTCTGTAGCTCAAAATATTGATTTTGAGAAAGTAGGAGTGAAGTCAGCTAAGTTCGATATTTTCTGGGGGAATGATATTTCTGCCAATAATTATTTTTCTACAAGCAACAATTTGTTCAAAATTAATGACAAAGACACTTTAAATTATACAAATAATAAATTTGGAAAAATTACAGGTGTAGAAACCTTTAACATGTTGCAAACCCTTGTGTTTTATAAACAAAATAATGCTTTCGTTTTGTTAGATGCACAGTTTAACGAAATTAATGCTACTATTTTTTTAGAAATCAATTGTGAATTTTTAAAACCTGCATCACAAAATGAACTGTGGTTTTATGACAGTTTGAGTCAGCAAATGGGATTGTATAATTTAAATTCTAAAAAGTATAAATTTCTTTCGAATCCAATAGGTAAAATGATTAAATATGCCCAGTCTGATTATAATTATTTATATTGGATAGATGTTGAAAATAGCCTGTTTTCTATTAATAAATTTGGAAAAATTGCGAGTTTAGGAAAAGTGAAACCTTTTGAAAAAGTTATTTTTTCTGACAAAAGCGATTTGTTCTATCTTTTTGACGATAAAATGTTTTATTATTCCGCTGAAAATCAAACAGAAACGAATATTGTTGTTGAAGAAAAAATGATTAAAAATTTCTTCTATAAGGATGGAATTTTGTCTATTTTTACCGACTGTCAAATAAGTACCTATAAAATTAAAAAATAAAATATGCATATAGCTATTGCTGGAAATATTGGAGCTGGAAAAACTACTTTAACCAAAATGTTGGCCAAACATTTTAAATGGGAAGCGCATTTTGAAGATGTAGATGATAATCCGTATTTAGACGATTTTTATCATTCTATGGAAAGATGGAGTTTTAACTTGCAAATTTATTTCTTGAATAGCCGTTTCAGACAAATTTTAGAAATTAGAAAAACAGGTAAAAAAACCATTCAAGATAGAACCATTTACGAAGATGCTTTTATTTTCGCACCCAATTTACATGCGATGGGTTTAATGACAAATCGTGATTATACCAATTATAAGTTACTTTTTGATTTGATGGAAGATTTAGTTGGACCACCAGATTTATTAATTTATTTAAGAAGTTCTATTCCGAATTTAGTTAAGCAAATTCATATGCGTGGGCGCGATTATGAAAACACGATTTCAATTGAATATTTAAGTCGATTAAACGAAAGATACGAAGCGTGGATTCAAACGTATGACAAAAGTAAATTGGTAATTATTGATGTAGATAATATTGATTACGTAAATAACCCTGAAGATTTAGGAGCGATTATCCAAAAAATTGATGCTGAAATAAACGGATTGTTTTAGTTACAGAAAAAAATAATTATAAAAATAAAAAGCGTGTAAATTAATACACGCTTTTTTTTACAAAAAAAATCAATCAATAAAGAAATTACTCTTTAATAGGATTTTAATAAGTCCCCCAACTTATTAATAAATCAAATGAAATCTCATTTTATAAATTTTTCGAATAAGTTTTCACTTATTAACTTTAATATTGAAAACAAATTGTAGTTAAAACAATATAATTTAAACGCTACTTTTATTTTCACTTCTTCATTTTGAAAAAAATATTAAATCAAAAGTATTTCAATATAAAAGAACACCAAAAAAACTGGGATAAAAGCATTGTTTTTGGGATGTTTGTCTAATTGAGAAAAGTAAAGCTGAAAAAATGGAATTAAACTTCAGATAAAAGTAAATTGGTTATTATTGATGTTGATACTTTTGATTACGTAAATAATTCAGAAGATTAATGCTTAAATAACAGGTTTTTCTATTTCATCGTATCAAATAGTGACATCGTTTTTACATCTTTTACAGGTTTTGAAAATTTTATGATTCGTTTTTCATTAGGTAACAAATCAAAATAATTATCGCTAAAAGAAGTTTCTTCTTGTGATAAAAATACATTTTTCGCTAGTTTATATGTAGAAATTTGAATTGTAGTTTCGTTTAGAACTTTAATTGAAATTGTTGGGTTTTTCAATTCTAAATCTTTTGGTTTTTCAAAAAAGTAATTGGTTTTTACTTCATTAAATTTTATGATCAAAACCGCTTGTTTCAAATTGAATTTTTCAAATTCTTTTTTATCTATTTGAAAATAAACTTTGCTAGTATTCGCATCAATTTGAATTTCAGAAATTTTATTCCACAATAAATTCCCATCAAAATCGATAAGTTGTATTTCTAGTTTTCCTTTTTCTGAAGTCAAATTATCACTTACAACATACACTTTATATTGCTTTTCTTCTTCGTTAACGGAAATTAATAAATTTTCAAAACTATTTTTCGCTTGATACTGAAATGCTTTCCAATTCCCAAAATAATCTACCGAACTCCAAGAAGTTACGGGCCAACAATCGTTCAATTGCCAAAATAGCGTTCCCATGCAATACGGTTTGGCTCTTCTATGGGCTTCAATGGCGGTTTTCATGCCTTCTGCTTGTAACAATTGCGAAACATAAATATACTCTTCAAACTTGGTTGGGATTTTATAATCACGTTCCATATACGTTTGAATGGTTTGATAACCTGTATTGTGTTTTTGATGAGCTTTAACCGCTTCAGAATTCAAATTTAAGTTGTCGGAATTCGTGAATTTCGAGAAAGTTTCTAAATTCGGCATGCCTTGAAAACCGTATTCCGACATAAATCGACCGACTTTTTTCTTATAAATTTCAAAAGGTTCCATGCCCCACCAAACGCCCCAATAATGCGAATCGCCTTGTAGTAAACTTTCTTTTCTTCCCCAACCAATTGACGGCGAAGAAGGCCAATAGATATTCTTTTCTTTTGAGACTAAACTGTCTAAAGTTTGTGGAATGACTTCGTGAAATAATTTTTGATAACCGTTCCAAATTTCTGTCGAATCTGCTTCAGAATACTTATATTGTTTTTGCCAACCCCAATTTTTCCAGCCTTCATCGTTTTCATTATTGCCACACCAAAGCGCAATACTCGGATGATTTTGCAAACGATTCACATTATCAATGACTTCTTCTTTTACAGTTGAAAGAAATTTTTCATCACTCGGATACATCGCGCAAGCAAACATAAAATCTTGCCAAACTAAAATTCCGTTTTTATCACAAGCTTCGTAAAAAGCATCATCGGCATACACGCCACCGCCCCAAACACGAATCATATTCATATTCGCATCTACTGCATTTTTAACAATAGAAGTATAAACGGAATCGGTAACTCGTGGTAAAAAACTATCTGGCGGAATGTAATTCGCACCTTTCATAAAAACAGGTTTTCCGTTTAATTTGAAATAAAAACTTTTGCCGATATCATCTTTTTCTTGGATTAATTCTATGGTTCTTAATCCAATATTTAGTTTTTTAGAGTCAATAATTTTCTTGTTTTTTGAAATATTGATTTGAAACGGATACAAGTTGGCTATTCCCAAACCGTTGCACCACCAGCGTTTTGGTTGGGCTATTTCATATTGCATTTTGACTTTATTCTTCCCTTTTTTCAGATGGAAAGTCTTTGTTTTTTCATTGATTTGAAGTTCAATTGGTTGCACTTCTGAAACATTGATTTCTGTTGTGAATTCCAAAATAGCTTTTGAATCGTTTAATTCAATTTGACTGTATTTTACATTCTCAATTTTTGCTGCATTCCAAAAATGAAGTTTGATAGGTTTGTAAATTCCGCAGGTGACAAATCTCGGACCCCAATCCCAACCATACTGATACTGCGCTTTTCGAGTGAACACTTTTTCGTCGCCTGGTAAAGTATAAGGTAATTTCTTCGCGTCTTCTTTTCCGATTTTCGAAGCAGATTTGAAAATGATTTTTAGATGATTTTCTCCAATTTGTAATTTATCTTTCACCGATGTATTCCAAGTTCGGAACATATTATCGGTTTCTAAAAGTAATTTTCCGTTTAAAAAAATGGTTGCATACGTATCTAAACCTTCGAAAAGTATATCAATGTTTTGGTTTTTTAATTCCGATTTGGTTAGATTGAATTTCGTTTCATATTCCCAATTTTCGTTTTCAATCCATTGCAATTGTTTTTCGTTAGTTCCAACAAAAGGATCTGGAATGAGTTGGTTTTCTAATAAATCGGTGTGAATCGTTCCGGGAACTTTCGCTTTGTTTTTTTGAGAATCGTTTTGTTTGTTGAATGTCCAATTTTCGCTTGATAAATTACGATACGAATTTTGTGCAGCAACAAAACCACAACATAAAATGGATAGTAAAAGGAAAAAATTCTTATGCATTCAATTTGCTTTTTAGTTGTTTTACTTCTTCTGGATTGGCGATTTCACTTCCATCTGTAATGGCCGAAGAATGATAAAAAGTCGCTCCTGTTTTTTCTTGAAGGAATTCAATATTTGTCGAACGTAATCCGCCACCAGGCATAATTACAATTCGATTATTTGCTTTATCAACTAATTCTGCTAATCGATTGATACCTTCAATAACATTGGGTTTTTGTCCAGAAGTTAAAATCGTTTGAAAGCCACAAGCAATAATATCTTCTAAGGATTGAAACGCATCTTCAACTTCATCAAAAGCACGATGAAACGTACAAGGAAAAGGTTTGGCTAGAGCTACTAATTCTGTATTTTGAGCTGTATGTATTGAATTGTTTTCATTTAAAATTCCGAATACAAATCCGTTTACGCCTAGTTTTTTAAATTGTAAGATTTCGTTTTTCATTTGTTGAAATTCGACATCTGAATACACAAAATTTCCACCTCGAGGTCGAATCATCACATTCAAATCGATAGTAAGTAATTCTCTGACTTGTTTGGTAATTTCAACATCCGGAGTCGTTCCACCAACTTCCATTTCGGCACAAAGTTCTACACGGTCGGCTCCATTTTCTTGAGCGATTACGGCAGATTCTAAATTAAAACAAGCAATTTCTAGGCGATTCATTATTTTAAAAAGTAATTCGCGTCAATTAATTTGCTTCCAGATACGTCTTGAACCGCATAATTAAATCCGCCTTGAATGCAATACGAACCATATTCTCCTTTTTTATTTAAAGCGATAAAACCAACTTGAATGTCTTTCAACTCTTTTCCTCTATTTTTGGTTAGTTTTACGATTCTAGCAACGGCTTCTTCACAAGCTTTTTGAGGTGATTTTCCTTGTCGCATTAATTCCACTACCAAATGACAACCTGTAATTCGAATCACTTCTTCACCATGTCCAGTTGCAGTTGCGGCTCCAATTTCGTTGTCGACATATAAACCAGCTCCAATAATTGGCGAATCTCCAACGCGTCCATGCATTTTAAAAGCCATACCACTTGTGGTGCAAGCGCCAGATAAATTTCCTTGAGCATCTAAAGCAATCATTCCAATCGTATCGTGATTTTCAATATTGGCGATTGGTTTGTATTGACTGGTTTTTAACCATTCCTTCCATTCTTTTTCCGATTCTTCAACCAGTAAATTCTCTTTTTTAAATCCTTGAGAAAGAGCAAATTGTAAAGCGCCATCGCCAACTAGCATCACGTGTGGTGTTTTTTCCATAACTGCTCTTGCAACTGATATTGGATGTTTAATTTGTTGTAAACATGCGACTGAACCAATATTTGAAAATTCATCCATGATACAAGCATCAAGTGTTACCTTTCCATCGCGATCTGGTCGGCCACCATAACCTACACTTCGTTCTTTTGGATCACCTTCTGGGATTTTCACACCAGCTTCCACGGCATCTAAAGCACGACCATTGTTTTTCAAAATTCCCCATGCCGCTTCATTAGCTTGAATTCCGAAATTCCAAGTAGAAAGTACAATAGGTTTGTTTACGTTTTTGCTTGGGATTACAATTTCTTCTATTTTTTCTTCTTTCGATTTGAAAGAATTTAAAGCGATGGCTACCGAACCAATTGCTGCAGTTTTTATAAAATTTCTACGATTTGCCATTTGTGAATTTGTTTTAAAAATTATTTTAAAATCGCTTTACTATAATTTATTCCCTTTACATCATAGATTTTGAAATGTTGTATCAATCGGTTTTTGAAATCTAGATATTTTTCTGGGTTCGAAGTTCCCCATAACACTTCTGAAAGTGCTGCCATTCTCGGAAAAACCATATATTCCACATGTTCTGGGGAAAGGATGTATTCTGACCAAACATTGGCTTGCGCGCCTAAAATATATTTCGCTTCTTCAGAAGTTAATTCTTTTGGAGTTGGGTTGAACGCATATACTTTTTCTACAGATGTAAATCCGCCAATAGCAATCGGTTCGTTTTTGGGTTCGTCTTGATAATGATCAAAATAACAATGCGAACCTGGCGACATTACTACATAATGTTTTTGTTTTGCTGCTGCGATGCCGCCTTCTGTGCCGCGCCAACTCATAACGGCTGCATTTGGTGCCAAACCGCCTTCTAAAATTTCATCCCAGCCTATAATTTTTCTTCCTTTACTATTGACAAATTTTTCAATTCTTTGAATGAAATAACTTTGCAATTCGTGTTCGTCTTTTAAGTTTTCGTCCTTCATTCTTTTTTGGCAATGCGGACAAACTTTCCAGCGTGTTTTCGGACATTCATCGCCACCAATATGAATGTATTCGGATGGAAATAATGCGATAACTTCGGTTAAAATATTTTCTAAAAAAGTAAATGTTTCGTCTTTCGGACAAAATACATCGTCGTAAACGCCCCAAATTTTTCCTACTTCAAACGGTCCGCCTGTGCAAGAATATTCAGGATATGCGGCTAAAGCGGCTAAGGCATGACCTGGCATTTCGATTTCTGGAACAACAGTTATATGTCTTTCCGTAGCGTACTTAACAATTTCTTTAATTTCATCTTGCGTGTAAAATCCGCCATAGCGTTTGTCATCAAATTTTTGATCATCATAACGACCAATCATGGAACCATTTCTCCATGCCCCAACTTCAGTTAGTTTTGGATATTTTTTTATTTCGATACGCCAACCTTGATCATCCGTTAAATGCCAATGAAAGGTGTTGAATTTATACATTGCCAAATAATCGATATATTTTTTTATAAATTCTTTTGGAAAGAAATGACGTGAGCAATCGAGATGCATGCCTCGCCAAGCGTATTTGGGTTGGTCTTCGATGTTTAAACAAGGTAATTTTATTTCCTCATTTTTTTGGAATGGAATTAATTGTAAAAGTGTTTGAATTCCGTAGAAATTACCAACAGAGTTTATTTGCGAAAATTGTATTTCATTCTTCTTAATATAAAGTGAGTATTTACCCTCATTTGTATTTATTGAAATATAACCCTCGGAGTCAAATTTTGGTTTAAATCTAATAGGATCCATTTGAATAAAGCTAATTTTATTATTTGATTTCGAATTTAAACCAATCTTTAAATCCAAACCTGTTCTTTCTTTTATAGCTTGTTGAAGATATTTTGCTTCAAACAAATTTTCATCTGCTTGAATTACAGTTTTCTTATTTAAAACAAAATTTCCTTCACCTAATTTAATATCTGTTGGTTTCGGAATTAAAGCTAATTCATTTTGCGAAAAGGCAAGATTAGCGAATAGTAAAAGTAGTAGTAGACTTTTTTTATACATTTTAGTTGTGTTTGTAATTTTGCTAAAATTAAATAAAAAAAGCCTCACATAATGTAAGGCTTTTAAAAAAATCTGTATTAAAGAGATTATTTTTTATCTAATTCTGCAATTTTTGCGTCTACTTCTGCTTTAGTTCCTTCTAAAACTTTAACAGTTTTACTTTCTTTTCCATCAACTGTGCTTGTAATAGTTACAGTTGCTTTTTCTTTTCCATCTTTTAAGACTTCTCTTTTAATTTGGATGCTTTGTGTTTCTTGCTGAGTTACTACAGGACTTTTATCTTGGTGACGTTTTTCATAATCAGCATCGTGATCACAATTTGGACCATGTACATGCGCATCTCCGATATATTTACCGTTTTCATCGTATTGTGACATACAATTATCTTTGCATTCTTGAGTACAACCATTTTCTTCACACATTTTAGCACATTCTTCTTTTGTCATAGTTGCACATTTCGATAAATCACATTTACCATCTTTGCAAACCATTTCTTTTTTGTCTTTAGAACAACAAGCTGCCATTTTTTTATCTCCAGAAGCATGACCGCTTCCTAAAATTGGAGCAATTACTAAACCAATTAAACATGTTAACTTAATTAAGATGTTCATTGATGGTCCGGAAGTGTCTTTAAACGGATCTCCAACCGTATCTCCAGTTACCGCAGCTTTGTGAGCGTCTGAACCTTTGTAAGTCATTTCACCGTTAATCATAACGCCAGCTTCGAAAGATTTTTTTGCATTATCCCAAGCTCCACCAGCGTTGTTTTGGAAAACGGCCCAAAGTACTCCAGATACTGTAACTCCAGCCATATAACCACCTAACATTTCAGCAATTAATTGGTTGTTGTCTCCATAAACTAGTTTTCCTAATAATACGATTGCGATTGGGAAACCGATAGTCATAATTCCAGGTAACATCATTTCGCGTAAAGCGGCTTTCGTAGAAATGTCAACACATTTTGCGTATTCTGGTTTTCCAGTACCTTCCATAATTCCAGGAATTTCTTTAAACTGACGACGTACTTCGTACACCATATCCATGGCTGCTTTTCCAACAGAATTCATGGCTAATGCTGAGAATACAACAGGAATCATTCCTCCGATAAATAACATCGCTAAAACCGGTGCTTTGAAAATATTAATTCCGTCAATTCCAGTAAAGGTTACATAAGCTGCGAATAAAGCTAGGGAAGTTAACGCTGCCGAAGCAATAGCGAAACCTTTACCAGTAGCTGCAGTTGTGTTACCAACTGAATCTAAAATATCTGTACGAGTACGAACTTCTTTTGGTAATTCACTCATTTCTGCAATTCCACCTGCGTTATCAGAAATTGGTCCGAAAGCGTCAATGGCTAATTGCATGGCTGTTGTAGCCATCATTGCTGAAGCCGCTAAAGCTACACCATAAAATCCTGCTAAAGCATAAGTTGACCAAATTGCCGCAGCGAATAATAAAACCGTTGGGAAAGTAGAAATCATACCAGTTGCTAATCCAGCAATTACGTTTGTTCCTGCTCCAGTTGACGATTTTTGTACAATGGCCATTACTGGATTCGTACCTAAACCTGTATAATATTCTGTAACTGAAGAAATAGCTCCACCCACAAATAAACCAATTAATGAAGCATAAAAAACTCGCATTGATGAAATGTCTTTAATACCTTCACCAAAGAAATTCATTTTCATATCTGCTGGCAACATGTATTTTATTAGGAAGAAACAACAAACAGCCGTTAAAACGATAGAAACCCAGTTCCCAATATTTAATGCTTTTTGTACTTGTGCTTCTTTAGCATCATCACTTGAAATTTTCACAAGCATCGTTCCGATAATAGAGAATAAAATTCCGAAACCTGCGATAGCCATTGGTAATAAAATTGGTCCAATTCCTCCGAAAATATCATCAATTTTTCCGCCCATGTCTTTGATAACGTAGTTTCCTAAAACCATAGCGGCTAAGACTGTTGCTACATACGAACCAAATAAATCGGCACCCATTCCGGCAACGTCACCAACATTATCTCCAACGTTATCTGCAATTGTAGCAGGATTACGTGGATCATCTTCTGGAATTCCAGCTTCTACTTTACCAACTAAATCGGCACCTACATCGGCAGCTTTTGTATAAATACCACCACCAACACGTGCGAATAAGGCAATAGATTCTGCTCCAAGAGAAAATCCTGCTAAAGTTTCTAGAACGATAGTCATGTCTTCTGTTGAAGTCCAAACCCCATTCATAAAATATCTAAAAAATAGAATAAAGAACCCTGTTAAACCTAAAACTGCTAAACCTGCAACTCCTAATCCCATTACCGTTCCACCGCCAAAAGAAACTTTTAAAGCTTGTGGTAAACTAGTACGAGCGGCTTGCGTAGTTCGAACATTCGTTTTGGTTGCAATTTTCATTCCCATATTTCCTGCCAAAGCAGAAAAGAAAGCTCCAAAAACAAAGGCAACTACAATTAGCCAATGTGTAGTAGGTACAAAAAAAGAAATGGCTCCAAGAACTACACTTGCGCCAATAACAAAAAAGGTTAATAATCGGTATTCTGCTTTTAAGAAAGCTAAGGCGCCTTCATAAATATAATCTGAAATTTCTTTCATTTTTCCATCTCCAGCATCTTGTTTTAAAACCCAAGCACGTTTCATTGCCATAAAAAGCAATCCAATTATTGCCATTACAATAGGCAAATAGATCATAAAATTATTCATAATTTAGTAAATAGTTAATGGTTAATTTTAATTCGTTTTAACAAAAATAAACAAAAAAGGCAATTACCCTAATGATAATTGCCTTTTTTAATAAATTTATTGAAAGATTTCTATTTAATTCTTCGTAATCTTTTTTGTTGAAATACCTTCTGATGAACTTACTTTAAAGAAATAAATTCCTGAGGTTAATTTTTCGATATTAATTGTATTTATTTTAGTGTTTAAAATCTCAGTAAATAAGAATTTTCCAGAAACATCATAAACTTCAAGTGTAGCAATTTCATTAGTTAGTAATTCAATATTTACTTGGTTTGAAGCTGGATTTGGATAAGCATTTAGTTTTGAATCTAATTCAAAACTGTTACTGCTCAATACAGGTGTGCTTACTTGAATCGAATTAATACTGTGATTAGTGTGCGATTGATCACTAGCATAGCCTCCAGCAGAAATGTAAAATCGAACTTCATCAACATCGTTAAAAGCTGCGTTTAAAATTATTGTCATTGGAAGAAAGGCTCCGCCATCATAAGCTTGAAAAGAAGTTGTAGCCACTTCAGTAGTGTTTTTATATCCTTTTACAGTGATTATAGTTGATGTGGTTTCACCCCAATTGTAATAAACGAATTGATTCAGTTTAAATTCGCTTCCGCTTACAGATTTAATAAGCATTCCTTTTGTGCCTACAGATGGTCCGCCATCATTTCTTGTTATTCCAGAAAAAGATGCGTTGCTACTATTTAAAAAAGTATTGTTTTCCCAAGATAACTGATTTTGGAATGTTCCATTTATATCGGAAATGTTATAAATTTGGATATCAATATCTGAAATATTTACAGAACCACCGTCACCATCACTTGCAATATTATCCGTTGAAATTCCTGTGTTGTTTGTGAATGTTAATGTGGGTGCTGTGCTAAGCGTTTGTGCCGTACTGAATTTAAAAAAGGAAACGGCTGCTAAAAATAAAATGTAATTTTTTCTCATAAAAAAAGGTGTTAATTCGTAGTACAAATTTAACACCTTTTAAGTTATTTTTTATGAATTAAAGTTTATTTAATACTAAATAATCCTTCTGGTTTGTTTTCAATTGCGTTAAAGCGATCAATACATTCTTTGATGATATTACGGGCTTCATTTACATCTCCCCAACCTTCAACATCTACTTTTTTATTTTCTAAGTCTTTATAAACTTGAAAAAAGTGTTCAATTTCTTTAACTAAGTGCGGGTTAACATCACTTAAATCGTTTAGAGAATTCCAAATTGGGTCTGATACAGGAACACAAATTATTTTTTCATCTTGTCCTTTGTCATCTGCCATATGGAAAACACCAATTGGTTTTACTTCGATAACACAACCTGGGAAAGTTGGCTTAGTCACTAATACTAAAACATCTAATGGGTCGCCATCTAAAGCTAAAGTTTCAGGAATGAATCCGTAATCTGCTGGATACATCATTGAAGAGAATAGCATTCTATCAAAACGCATTCTTTTTAAATCGAAATCATACTCATATTTGTTTCGGCTTCCTCTAGGAATTTCTACCAAAACGTCAAACGTTGTTATTTTATCTGCTGTCATTTTCTTATTATTTTCGGGTGCAAATGTAGTGAAAAAGTGAAAAAGTGAAAAGTGAAAAGTGAAAAGTTTTTTTAAAAATATTATCTGTTTCTTTTTCTAAGATAGTGATGCCATAATAAATACGTCGCTAAGGATCGGAATGGTTTCCAATTATTAGCGTGAATTTCCATTTCTTCTAAAGTTTCTGTTTGGAAAAGTTCACGCATGGTATGTTGTACGGCGATATCTCCAATAGGGAAAACATCTTTTTTTTGCAAACAAAACATCAAATAGACTTGAGCAGTCCATTTGCCAATGCCTTTTAGTTGAATTAATTCGTTATAAACGTCTATTTCGGTTTTGGAATGAAAACTTTCTAAATCAATTTTATTTTCTTCAATGCAAAGTGCTAAGTTTTTAATGTAACTTATTTTTTGTCGAGATACACCGCATGATTTTAGTTCTTCGTCTGAAACTTCTAATAGTAATTTCGGTGTGAAACCATTCAAATACTTTTCAATTTTATCATAACAGGCTTTTGCGGAAGCAATAGAAACTTGTTGTTCTAAAATTAATTGCGAAAGCGCTACAAATCCGGATGGGCGAGTGGTGATTGTTGGATGCCCATAAGTGTCAATAATTTGTTGAAACTTGGGTTCGATTTCAATTAACGACTCTAGAAAACTTAACATGAATGTTGAATTTTGAATAACGAATTTTGAACTTTGAATGATTTAAAAATAGAAACCAAAACCAACGCGAATCGTAAATTTACGAGCATCAGGAACGTTGAAATAACTGCCACGCCAAGCGCCATCAATTCGCATCACTTTAAAAATATTTCCAATTCCTGCCGAATATTCATAATAACCATCAACAGGAGCTTGATAACTTTGTCCAGAAGCATTTAAGGCAATGTTTTCCTTAGAAACTGAGCCATAAACGGCTTTCATACCAATAATTTCTCTCCAATTTAACTTACGTAATAAAGGAATTCTTGAAAATAATTTTCCGTTGAAATTGTGTTCTAAATGCAACGAAGTATATTGATCGGCTACAAAATCGTAATAGTTTAATAAGTTGTAAGTATTGTCTATGATAAAGTAAGATTGATTTCCTGGAATGACACCCATTAATGATAACGGAACAGCTCCGAAAGTTTTTCCGATTTCTAATGTCGAGAATAATCTTCCAAAACCACCAATTAATAAGGGCTGACGGTAATAAAATTGCAGTTTCGAATAGTTAAAATCACTATCAAATACCCCTTTTAAACCTTGAGAATAACTCACGAAAATTCGAGGGTAGTTTAAATCGATATCAATTCTATCTACGCCATAGCCAACCATTTTGCGTTTTGGTGTGTAATTTATTAAGAAATTAACTTCGGATTGTGTTATTTTACTTGCTTTTGTTGTATGTGTATTATCTGTAAAATAATCGATGTTAAATTCTGGAGAAGCTGAAGATAGCGTTCTGTATGAGAAACTACTTTCTAAAACTAAATTTTTAACTGGCTCAATCTCGAAGCCTAAATTAGTTAGATTTACGTTGGTTAATTTGTTGTTGGTTCCGCTTGAGAAAAAAGAAGATGAAGCAAAACTTCTCCCTAAAACATCATTAGAAGTGGTTAAGCTTACTCCAATTTGTTCTACATCTCGACGGTTTCCTAGCGAAACAATAAAACGATTTTTCTTATCCAGCATTACGCGTGCGTTGATTCCGTATTTGACTTTGTCGTCTTTAAAACCATATGCGGTGTAACCTTGAATACGCCACGGATCGTTGGCTCCGAAATACGTTCTTCCGCCCAAGCGAACTCGTTGACCTTCTACGTCATTATATCCTAATGTAGAGAAAATTGGGCCGATATCAAATTTTCCAACCTGAATATAACCACTTCCTAAAATAGAAACTAAATTGTAAAAACGTTTGATTTTCGGAACTGTTTTTAATGTATCAAGCATTTCATAAATTCCTTTTTCATTGGAATTTAAGCTTTCGAATCTGTTTTCGTCCCAATATTCGTCCGTTTTAGTGTATACTTCTTTATCGAAATTGTTTACATCTTCTCTGTAAAATTTATCGTCTTTTGGTTGATTGAATTCGTGATTTTTGAACATAGTTGTACGTTTTCCGTACATTCCATTGGATCCTTCTTTTTTGGTTAAAGCAAAATCCGTCATCATGTGATCGCGTTTCAATAAGAAAACAGAATCGTTTAATACATCAAATTCTTGTTCAATATAAATGTCTCGAACCCAGTTAATATTGGCGCTTTTGCTAGCTTCCATGTTGATGCTTTTGATAGCGAAAGTGGAATCGTTGACCCAAAAATCACCTTTAAATGTCAATTCATTCTTTCTTCTCGGATAGTATACGATATTATAACACCATTTTTTATCAATAAAAGTACTATCGGCTAAAACATAATTATAAACCTGAATTCCAGTTCTTGATAACGGACTCACGAAATCTTTATCGAAAAATTTCAAATAATTATTATAGATATCGTAATCGGCATATAAATCTTTTAAAAAGGCGTTGACACCATCATTATTAGCATTTCCAAATCCAGAATATTTATTGGCTTGTAATACGTCTTTTGTTCTGTTCTTTGCATTGTCGCCATAGACTTTACTCATGGTTTCGTTAATGAAAATAGGTAAGAAGTTTTTACCCGTAATGGCTGAGGTATCTACATGTTGGAAGATGAATTCTACATTTTTAAAAATCTTACCTTTCATAAAGGCACTGTCAATGGAGTTGATGTCGAATTCAATTTTTTCATATTTATCGTATTGATAATGATTGAATTGGCGCAAGCCATTTTTCTTTTTTCGTTCCCAAATTTTTCGTAAAATATCTATTGCTGGATTGTTCTTTTTGGAAGTTTTTCCGCCATAAATTTTCACTTCTGCAATTTCGTTGGAGTTTTCTAAAACGATTTTTAAATCGTAATTATGTTCTCCAGTAAGTTCGATGTCTTTGTCTTTGTAGCCAACAAAAGAAACCGCTAATGTGGTATAGGTTTTTTTGGATTCTAGATAAAATTTTCCATTTTCATCGGCTATGACACCTTCTGCAGAATTTTTAAAAGCTACTGTAGCGTAAGAAACAGGTTGTTTGGCATCGTCTAAAATTACACCACTTACTTTAGTTTGAGAAAAAGCAAAGGTTGAAATCAAAAATATAAAGGCAAATAGGTTTTTCATTTATGCTGAATTTATTTATTCTGGATTCATTTCAGAATTTCAGTATTATTTATTATAAAAAAATCCCGATACTACTATCGGGATTCAAATATACTTTTTTTAGATTAATTTTCTAATCTAAAATGTTACAATATTATTTGTATAATACTTTTTTAACAGCTTTTACCACATCGTTACTGTTTGGTAACCATTCTTTTAACAGAGTAGGTGAGTAAGGAGCCGGTGTGTCAGCAGTTGTGATACGTTGAATAGGTGCATCTAAATAATCGAAAGCACGTTCTTGTACCATATATGTAATTTCTGAAGCGACAGACGCAAACGGCCAAGCTTCTTCTAATACGACTAATCTATTTGTTTTTTTAACTGAATTGATAATACAGTCGTAATCCATTGGACGAACGGTTCTTAAATCGATAATTTCACAAGAAATACCTTCTTTGGCTAATTCATCAGCAGCAATAAAAGCTTCTTTTATGATTTTTCCGAAAGAAACAATAGTTACATCTGTTCCTTCACGTTTGATATCAGCTACTCCTAATGGGATAATGTAATCTCCTTCAGGAACTTCACCTTTATCACCATACATTTGTTCTGATTCCATGAAAATAACAGGGTCGTTATCTCTAATGGCAGCTTTTAATAAACCTTTTGCATCATAAACTGTACTTGGAACCACTACTTTTAAACCAGGAGTGTTGGCAAACCAGTTTTCAAAAGCTTGAGAGTGTGTTGCTCCTAATTGTCCAGCAGAAGCTGTTGGTCCACGAAAAACCATTGGCATAGGAAATTGTCCAGCCGACATTTGACGCATTTTTGCTGCATTATTTATAATTTGATCAATTCCAACTAAAGAGAAGTTGAATGTCATATATTCTACAATTGGTCGGCATCCATTCATGGCTGAACCTACTGCAATACCTGCAAAACCAAGTTCTGCAATTGGAGTATCAATAACTCTTTTTGCTCCAAATTCTTCAAGCATTCCTTTTGAAGCTTTATAAGCTCCATTATATTCCGCAACTTCTTCACCCATTAAATACACAGATTCATCTCTGCGCATTTCTTCGCTCATTGCTTCACAAATTGCTTCTCTAAACTGTATTGTTCTCATAAATTAATTCTAAAACTTAGTGAAAGGCAAAAATAATAAAATTTAACGAGTACTATCATTATTATTTTTAAATAATTTCACGCAATCGATTTCTTTACTAATTAATTGATGAATTCTTATTTTGATATGAGAAAATTAAACAATTCATAAAAATCACCAATTTTAGATAAAAAAAACGTATTTTATATGCGTGCATAGTATTTTTTTAAAACATTTTTTGTAATTTCGTGCCATCAATATAAAATCTTTAAAAATGAAAATATTAGTTTGCATCAGTCACGTTCCTGATACTACTTCAAAAATTAATTTTGTTAATAACGATACAGAATTCGATACAAATGGTGTGCAATATGTTATTAACCCGAATGATGAGTTTGGTTTAACCAAAGCAATTGTATTGAAAGAGCAAAATGGTGCTCATGTAACAGTTGTAAATGTTGGTGGTACAGATGCCGAAGCGACGTTAAGAAAAGCACTAGCAATTGGTGCTGATGAAGCAATTCGTGTAAACACAAACCCAACGGATGGTTTATTTGTAGCCAAACAATTAGAAAATGTGGTAAAACAAGGTGGTTACGATTTAATTATTGCAGGTACAGAATCTATTGATTATAATGGAGGAATGGTTCCTGGAATGTTAGCCGGATTATTAGGTTTTAACTTCGTGAATTCTTGTATTGGTTTAGAAGTTTCTGGTACAGAGGCAACTACAATTAGAGAAATTGACGGTGGTAAAGAAACAGCAACAACAAGTTTACCATTAATTATCGCTGGTAAAAAAGGTTTAGTAGAAGAAAAAGACTTAAGAATTCCAAACATGAGAGGAATTATGACAGCTAGAACTAAAGCTTTAAATATTGTAGAACCTTCTGGTGATGCTAACGCAACTTCAACGGTAAAGTTTGAAAAACCAGCAGCGAAATCAGCAGTAAAATTAATTAGTCCTGATAATTTAGACGAATTAATTAATTTACTACACAACGAAGCTAAAGTAATATAATTCGTAAATCGAGTTCGTAAATCATAAATCGTAAATCGTAATTAAAAAGATATGTCAGTTTTAATATATACAGAATCAAACGATGGTAAATTCAAAAAAGTAGCTTTTGAAATTGCCTCATACGCAAAAAAAGTAGCCGATATGTTAGGAACAACAGTAACAGCTGTTTCTATCAATGCTACAGAAAACGCAGCTTTATCTACTTATGGAGTAAGTAAAGTATTAAAAGTAAACAATGATAAGTTAACTGCATTTAGTGCAAAAGCTTACGCAGATGTAATCAAACAAGCAGCTGAAAAAGAAGGTGCTAAAGTGGTTATTGTAGCGTCAACTACAGATAGTTTACACATTGCGCCATTGGTAGCGGTAAACTTAAACGCTGGTTTTGCCTCTAACGTAATTGAAGCTCCAATTAGTGTGGCTCCATTTCAAGTAAAAAGAAATGCTTTCTCAAACAAAGCATTCAACATATCAGAAATTGCTACAGACGTAAAAGTTTTAGGAATCTCTAAAAACTCATTTGGTTTAGTAGAAAACGCTACTTCATTAACAGAAGAAGACTTCTCACCTTCATTATCTGATGCAGATTTTGGTGTAAAAGTGACCAATTCAGAAAAAACAACAGGAAAAGTAACAATCGCAGATGCTGAAGTTGTTGTTTCTGCCGGACGTGGATTAAAAGGTCCTGAAAACTGGGGAATGATTGAAGAATTAGCTTCTGTACTTGGTGCAGCAACAGCTTGTTCTAAGCCTGTTTCAGATATCGGATGGAGACCACACGGAGAACACGTAGGGCAAACAGGAAAACCAGTAGCTGCCAATTTATACATTGCAGTGGGTATTTCTGGAGCGATCCAACATATTGCAGGAATCAACTCTTCTAAAGTTAAAGTAGTTATCAACACAGATGCCGAAGCGCCTTTCTTTAAAGTAGCAGATTATGGTGTGGTTGGCGATGCTTTTGATGTAGTTCCTAAATTGATTGAAAAATTAAAAGCTTTTAAAGCAGCAAACGCATAATTTTTTATATATTGTGCCTCCTAAAAAAGGCTATCTAAATACGATAGAAATATCTAATTTAGATAGCCTTTTATTTTATAGAAAATATTTTTATAGTACATTTGAATAAAGTTTAAGTACAAAATGAGTTTAGTAAAATTAACCATTAAAGGGATATCGTATAGTCAAACTCAAAATGGAGCCTATGCTCTGATTTTGAATGAAGTGGATGGAGATAGAAAATTACCAATTGTAATCGGTGCATTTGAAGCGCAGTCAATTGCTATTGCCCTAGAAAAAGAAATAAAACCACCGCGTCCTTTAACACATGATTTGTTTAAAACCATCGCGGATAAGTATGATATTGTAATCAAACAAGTGATTATTCATAAATTGGTAGATGGTGTTTTTTATTCTAGCATCATTTGCGAAAGAGACGGGATTGAAGAAATAATTGATGCCCGAACGTCAGATGCTATTGCTTTGGCCTTACGATTTAACGCACCAATATTCACTTATAAAAACATCTTAGACAAAGCCGGAGTATTCTTAAATCTAAATACGCAAGAAGGCAATCCAGAAGATACCAACAACGATAACATTCTAACCGAACCAGAAACTTTTGGTGATGATAATGATGATTCACAAGGAACTTATTCCAAAAATACTTTAGAAGAATTACATACGTTGCTAGACGAAGCCATTCAAAACGAAGACTACGAAAAAGCAGCCATCATAAAAGAAGAAATCGATAAAAAAGAAAGTTAAAATATCAATCAATATACTACAAAATGAGCATAAAATTAAGATTAACAGTAATGAATTTTCTCCAGTTTTTTGTTTGGGGAGCATGGTTAATAACAGTTGCTAACTATTGGTTTGGTACAAAACAATGGGATGGTTCGCAATTTGGGGCCATATTTTCTACTATGGGAATTGCCTCTATTTTTATGCCAACATTATGTGGAATTATAGCTGATAGATGGCTAAATGCTGAAAAATTATACGGAATTTTACATGTTTTAGGAGGAATCACCTTGTTTTATGTGCCACAAATAACAAATCCTTCAGACTTTTTTTGGGTAATACTTGTAGCTATGATTTTTTATATGCCAACTATCGCATTATCTAACTCGGTTGCTTATAATGCCCTAAAAAATAATGGTTTGGATGTAGTAAAAGATTTTCCGCCAATTCGAGTTTGGGGAACAGTTGGTTTTATTGTAGCCATGTGGATTACAAACTTATCTGGCAATAAAGCATCTGAAAATCAGTTTTATATAGCAGCAATTGCAGCAATTATATTAGGTATTTATTCTTTTACGCTACCAAAATGCGAACCTCAAGGTAAAACTATTGAAAATAAATCTTTCTTAGATTTAATTGGATTAACTTCTTTTAAATTGTTAGCAGATTATAAATTAGCCTTATTTTTTGTTTTTAGTATGTTTTTAGGTGCAGCCTTACAACTTACTAATGCATATGGCGATGTGTTTTTAGATGAGTTTAAAAATCAACCACAATATGCAGATTCATTAGCAGTAAAATATTCTACTTTAGTAATGTCTATTTCTCAAATATCTGAAACATTGTTTATTTTAGCAATTCCTTTCTTCTTAAAACGTTTTGGAATTAAACAAGTAATGTTGTTTAGTATGATTGCTTGGGTACTACGTTTCGGATTATTTGCTTATGGAAATCCAGGTGATGGACTTTGGATGATTATATTATCATGTGTGGTTTACGGAATGGCATTTGATTTCTTTAATATCTCAGGTTCACTATTTGTAGAAACATCAACTGATTCTAAAATTCGTTCTTCTGCACAAGGTTTATTTATGATGATGACTAATGGGTTTGGAGCCGTTTTAGGAAGTGTTACTAGTGGGTTTATTATAGAAAAATACTTCACATCTGCTGAAGGTAAAGACTGGCACAACATTTGGCTAACTTTTGCGGGTTATGCCTTAGTTATTGCTATTGCTTTCGCAATTTTATTCAAACACAAACACGATCCAAAAGACGTAGAAGCGTTCAATCATTAAAATAGGTTACAGGTTTTGAAATGTTTTTACACTTCTAACTTCTAACTTCTAACTTCTAACTTTAATATGAAACAATACCACGATTTAGTAAAGCACGTATTAGAAAACGGAACTCAAAAAGGAGACCGTACTGGAACTGGAACTATTAGTGTTTTTGGTTACCAAATGCGTTTCGATTTAAGTGAAGGTTTTCCAATGGTAACGACCAAAAAACTACATTTAAAATCAATTATTCACGAATTATTGTGGTTTTTAAAAGGCGATACTAATATTGCTTATTTACAAGAAAATGGTGTAAAAATTTGGGATGCTTGGGCAGATGAAAATGGAAATTTAGGTCCGGTTTATGGACACCAATGGAGAAATTGGAACAGTGAAGAAATTGATCAAATTACAGAATTAATAGAAACTCTAAAAACCAATCCAAATAGCCGTAGAATGCTAATTTCGGCTTGGAATCCTTCGGTTTTACCAGATATTACTGTTTCTTTTTCAGAAAATGTAGCGAATGGAAAAGCAGCATTGCCGCCGTGTCACGCTTTCTTTCAGTTTTATGTTTCTGACGGAAAATTATCTTGTCAATTGTATCAACGTAGTGCCGATATTTTCTTAGGTGTGCCGTTCAATATCGCTTCATATGCATTGTTTACCATGATGGTAGCTCAAGTTTGCGGATTTGAAGCGGGTGAGTTTATTCATACTTTCGGAGACGCACATATTTACAACAATCATATTGAACAAGTCAATTTGCAATTGAGTCGTGAACCAAGAAAGCTTCCAATTATGAAATTAAATCCGAATGTAAAAAACATTTTCGATTTCACTTTTGACGATTTCACTTTGGAAGGCTACGAACCACACGAACACATTAAAGGAGCCGTTTCTGTTTAAAAAATAGGTACACAGATTTACGGATTTTTTTAGATTCTTTAAATCATTTCAATCTGCGTGAAAAATAAAAAATAATCCCATGCTAACACTAATCGCCGCAACATCCACAAATTATGCTTTAGGAAAAGACAACCAATTGGTTTGGCATTTACCTTTAGATTTTAAGCGTTTTAAAACCTTAACTTCAGAGCATTATATCATTATGGGAAGAAAAACGTTTGAAAGTTTTCCAAAACCCTTACCCAACAGAACACACGTTATTATTACTCGAAATAAAAATTACAATGCGCCAGAAGGTTGTATTGTAGTTTCAAGTTTAGAAAAAGCTATTGAGGTTTGTCCAAAAAACGAAGAAGTTTTTATTATCGGTGGAGGCGAAATATATAAGCAATCTATTGATATCGCTGATAAAGTTGAATTAACTCGAGTACATACCACAGTGGAAGCTGATACTTTTTTTCCAGAAATTGATCCCAAAAAATGGGAAGTTATTTTTGAAGAACATCATGAAAAAGACGAAAAACACGCTTTTGATTTTACTTTTTTAACCTATCAAAAAATAGATTCTAAATCTTAAATATTCAATTTGTTATCTTAATTGTTGATAGTCGCATTGATTTTTGAAATTGATAATGACTTGAATTTAAGAATTTTTATCCTACTTTTGTTGCACAAATAAATCATCATGTCAGAAACTATAAAACCATATCAAGATTCCGAAAAAGGTAAGAAAGAGCAAGTGGCTCAAATGTTTGATACCATTTCAGGAGAATATGACGGATTAAACAAAATAATTTCATTAGGTACTGACGCATCTTGGAAAAAGAAGATTTTGCAAATGGTAAAACTTCAAAATCCAACTTCTATTTTAGATATTGCTACAGGAACGGGTGATTTAGCGATATTGTTTGCAGAAACATCGGCAACAGAAATTATCGGTTTAGATATTTCTCAAGGCATGTTAGATATGGGTAAGAAAAAAATTGAAGCCAAAAATTTAACTTCAAAAATTCAAATGGTTTTAGGTGATGGAGAAAAAATTCCTTACGCTGATAATTATTTCGATGTTATTACAGTAGCTTACGGGGTGCGTAATTTTGAAAATTTAGAAACAGGACTTTCTGAAATTCTTCGTGTATTAAAGCCGAATGGTAGTTTTATTATTTTAGAAACTTCCGTGCCAACTAAATTTCCTTTTAAACAAGGGTATTATGTTTATACGAATTTCATCATGCCAACAATTGGAAAATTGTTCTCAAAAGACAAAGCAGCTTATAAATATTTGTCAAATTCAGCACAAAATTTCCCGTTTGGTGAAGTTTTGAACAATATTTTACGAAAAATTGGGTTTATAGATGTAAAGGACTTCCCTCAAACAATGGGAGTAGCTACAATTTATAAAGCTTCAAAAAAGTAAAACATGCAATTTAAATCTCTTTTTTTTATACTATTATTTACAATGAACTCTTTTGGTCAAGGAGGGATATTTGGTAAAAACCCAATTGTAAATCATGAAAATCATGACAAACAAAAAGTGCATTGGGGTTATTTTTTAGGTTTTAGTAGTTATAATTATAAATTTGATTATTTAACTGTTGGAAAAGATATTGAACTAAAACCTTCAACTGGTTTCAATGTGGGTTTAGTCGGTAACTTAAGAATAAGTGAATATTTTGATTTGCGTTTTGAACCTGGTTTTTATGCTACACAAAGAAATTTAACCTATCCAAATATTGAAGATAAAGTTGATAAATTAAGAGAAGTAAAAGCAGCTAACCTAAATTTTCCTTTATTATTGAAATATTCAGCTTTAAGAACAGGAAATGTGAGACCATTTTTACTAGGTGGTGTTTCTTCAACCTTAAATTTAGGAAGTAATGCTAAGGCTGAAGACGATAATTTTTCTAACAGATTTAGGGTTAAAACTTGGACGCAAAACTATGAAATTGGTTTTGGAATAGATATGTATTTAGAATATTTCAAATTTTCACCATCAATACGAGGTGTTTTTGGAATGAATGACGAATTAATTCGTGATAACGACCCAAATTCTCCTTGGACAGGAAACATTCAATCCATGAAAACCAGAGCGGTATTTGTGAATTTTACGTTTCATTAAGTCGCTGAATTTTAGCTATTTCTCTTAAATTCCGATAAAATTACAGCGGTTGCAGTTGCTACATTTAAACTTTCGGTTTGTTGCAAACTTCCAAATCTTGGAATCGAAATTTTCTGTGTCACCAAACTTTCAATTTCTTCAGAAATTCCATTCGCTTCATTACCCATTACAATAATTCCTTTTGCAGGTAAGCCTTGCTTGTAGATGTTTTCACCGTCCATGAAAGTTCCAAAAATTGCTACATCAGTTGCTTTTAAATAATTAGCTAAATTCGTGTATAAAACTTCAACGCGAGCTAAACTTCCCATTGTAGCTTGTACTACTTTCGGATTGTAAATATCAACTGTTTCTTCGGTACAAACAATTTTAGAAATGCCAAACCAATCGCACAATCTAATAATTGTACCCATGTTTCCCGGATCTTTAATATTATCTAAAGCCAATTCTAATCCAGAACTTGAATTCGAGCTCACTTCTTTTATTTTGAAAACCGCCAAACAATCATTTGCTGTGGTTAACGCCGATATTTTTTTTAGTTCACTATCCGAAATTAATTCAGAATCATATCTTGAATCAAACAAATTTGCTTTGGTCACAAATAAATGTTCCAAACTAAAATTAGCATCTATAAGTTCTTGAATTACTTTTTTTCCTTCTGCTATGAAAAGATTGTGTAACTTACGGTACTTTTTTTGCTGTAAACTATTAATTAGTTTGATTTGGTTTTTGCTAACCATAAAAAATTGTATTTTTGAATAAAAATTAGGCGTTTGAAGAATCTCACACCAAAAATAGCACTATTTTTTCTTTTTGGACTACTTTTTTACTCTTGTTCTGAAGTAAGAAAGCTCCAAAAGAAACAATTGCTTATCCACGATAACGAAATTATTGTAAATGACAAATCTACTAACTCGGAAGATTTGCACAATCAATTATATCAAAAACCCAACAGTAAATTATTGGGTTTTAAACCGCGTTTGCAATTATATAACTTAAGCAAAAAAAATGCGGACTCTTCCTATAATGCTTGGTTGCTAAAAAAACCAAATCGTATTAATAGAATGACCAAATTGTATTCTAAAAAACAAGTGAACCGTTTAGGTAAGTCGTTTTTGGTTTCAGGATACAGTAATTTTTTTAAAGAAATTGGTGAAGCACCATCCATTTTAGATACGTCTCGTGTTAAAAAATCAGAGAAAAGATTATATCAGTATCACGTTAATAGAGGTTTTTTTGATGCAAAACTATCTTCAAAAATTGATTCTTTAAAGAATCAGAAAGTAAAAATATCTTACCTTATAAATACAGGTAAGCCTTACATTATTGATAGTATTTTTCGAAATATCGAATCTCCAGTTGTGGATTCTATGTATGTTAGAATTTCCGACAAATCATTAGTTAAAAGTGGAGAAGCATTTAATGCCGAAAAAATTAGTAACGAGAAAAAAAGAATAACAACTGAATTCAGAAACAACGGATTGTATCATTTTCAAGAAAATTACATTAAAATACCTGATGCTGATACAATTGATAAACCAAAAAACACATTAAATATTACATTTAATATTGGAAATAGAATTGTTAAAAAAGGGGATTCAAGTTATACAGAGCCTTTTAAATTGTACAAAATCACTAAAGTCAACGTTTTTACAGACAAGCAAGTAAAAGAAAAAGCAGTTGGAATTGATAGTGTTTCGTACAAAAAATTTAATTTTTATAGTTCAGGAAAATTAAAATATAAACCAAAAGCATTAACTAACGCCATTTTTATAGAAGAAGGTAAATTGTTTAGCGATCAAGATAAAACATTGACCAGAAGTGCGTTATCTGGTTTAAAAGTGTTTTCTTATCCCCAAATTCAATACGTGGAAGATGCAAGTGGTAAAGGATTGATTGCAAATATTGTATTAACGCCCAAAAAAAAATATAATTTTATTGCAAAAGGAGATTTTACCCAATCCAATATCCAACAGTTTGGTATTTCTGGATTTACAGGTATTACATTTAGAAATTTATTTAAAGGAGCAGAAATTTTAGATTTTTCTATTCGAGGAAATTTAGGAGCTTCCAAAGATGCAAGTATAAAAAACAGTACAAACGCATTCTTTAATATTTTAGAATATGGTGGAGATGTAAAGCTGACTTTTCCTCGAATTTTCTTTCCAATCAACACAAAAAAAATTATTAAAAAGCAATCTATGCCTAGTACCTCCATTACTTTAGGGCTTTCAAAACAAACTAATATTGGTTTAGATAAAGAAAATTATAATGGAAGTTTCTATTACGATTGGGGATTAAATAAAGACGAAACCAAAAAATTCAAATTTGATTTGTTCAATTTGCAATTCGTTAGAAATTTAAATATTGATAATTATTTCAATGTGTATAATTATTCATATGATAGATTAAATGATCTAGCTCTAGTTTATAATACAAATGCCAATTTAAATATTGGTGGAGTTTTAGGAAATGATTTGTCATTTCCAGGAGCTGTTGAGTTTATTAATCAAGTAGGTTCGGGTAATATAAGTGTTGGTAATGAAGAAAATTTCAAAGCCATCAACATCATTGGCGAAAGAAGAAAACGTCTGATTGAAAATAATTTAATTTTATCATCTAGTTTTTCTTATAATTTAAGTACGAAAAGCAATTTTAATGATATACAATTTTATAATATTAAAGCAAAAGTTGAAAGTTCGGGAAATATATTAAATCTAATTGCCAAACAAAAAAACGAGCCATTTAGTGACAACAACAAACGAACTTTATTTGGCGTAGAATACGCACAATACATAAAAACAGAATTTGAATATATTAAACATTTACATTTGTATAAAAAGAGTTCATTGGCTTTCCGATTTTTTGGTGGAATAGCCGTTCCTTACGGGAATTCTAATTCTGTTCCGTTTTCACGAAGTTATTTTGCTGGTGGAAGTAATGATAATCGAGGCTGGCAAGCGTATTCATTAGGTCCAGGTGCCAGTAAAAGTGTCAATGATTTTAACGAAGCCAATTTGAAATTCTCCTTAAATTTAGAATATAGATTTAATATTTTCAATAGTTTAAACGGTGCATTATTTGCAGATTCAGGAAATATTTGGAATGTTTTTGATAATGTAGAAGACGAAAAACTAAAATTTAAAGGAGCAAAATCTATTCAAGAATTTGCTTTAGGAACAGGTTTCGGACTTCGTTACGACTTTGGTTTCTTCGTAGTTCGTGGCGATTTTGGTTTCAAAGCCTACAATCCTGCCAAAGAATATGCGGAAAGATGGTTTAAGTTTAAAGATATGAACTTATCTAAAACAGTTTTTAATATAGGTATCAATTATCCTTTCTAAAATTAATAAAATTATTACTTTTGTAAATCTAAACAACAACACTTAAATTATTTAAATAAAAAAACGCACTATGAGTCATACTATTAAACCAGGAGTAGCTACAGGAGATCAAGTTCAAGAAATTTTCCGATACGCAAAAGAAAAAGGTTTCGCTTTACCTGCAGTTAATGTTACAGGAAATAGCACTGTAAATGGTGTTTTAGAAACTGCAGCAAAATTAAATGCTCCAGTAATTATTCAGTTTTCTAATGGTGGTGGACAATTTAATGCAGGAAAAGGGTTGTCAAATGCTGGTGAAAAAGCAGCTATTTTAGGTTCGATTGCTGGCGCAATTCATGTACATACTTTAGCGGAAGCTTACGGTGCAACAGTGATTTTACATACTGACCATGCCGCTAAAAAAATATTACCTTGGATTGATGGTTTGTTAGATGCTTCTGAAAAACATTTCGCTGCAACAGGAAAACCATTATATTCTTCTCATATGATTGACTTGTCTGAAGAACCAATTGAAGAAAATATCGAACTTTGTAAACAATATCTAGCTCGTATGAGTAAAATGGATATGACGTTAGAAATCGAATTAGGTATTACAGGTGGTGAAGAAGACGGTGTAGACAACACGGATGTAGATAGCTCTAAGTTATACACGCAACCAGAAGAAGTTTCGTATGCATACGAAGAATTAATGAAAATTAGTCCGCGTTTTACAATTGCAGCTTCTTTCGGAAATGTTCACGGTGTTTACAAACCAGGAAACGTAAAATTAACGCCGAAAATCTTAAAAAATTCTCAAGAATTTGTTCAAAATAAATTCAATACAGGTTCAAATCCAGTGGATTTTGTTTTCCACGGTGGTTCAGGTTCAACTTTAGAAGAAATTAGAGAAGCTATTTCTTACGGGGTAATTAAAATGAATATTGATACTGATTTACAATTTGCTTTCACTGAAGGTGCTAGAGATTATATTGCTGCTAATATTGAGTACTTAAAAACTCAAATTGGAAATCCAGAAGGAAGCGAACTTCCTAATAAAAAATATTACGATCCAAGAAAATGGATTCGTGAAGGTGAATTAACTTTCAACAAAAGATTAGAACAGGCTTTCGCCGATTTAAATAACGTGAATACATTATAAGCAGGAAGTTTGACGTTTGAAACAGGAAGTTTATTCCGTATTCAAACTTCAAATCAAAAATTAAAATAAATTAAAAATAGTATGAAATTAGTAGTAACGAAGGCAACTTCTAACTTCTAACTTCCGACTTCTAACTTAATATTATGGCTTGGTTTAAAAGAAAAGAAAAAGGAATTACAACAGCGACTGAAGATAAAAAAGATGTTCCAAAAGGATTGTGGTATAAATCGCCTACTGGAAAAATTGTAGATTCTGACGAATTAGAAAGAAATTTATGGGTAAGCCCTGAAGATGATTATCATGTAAGAATAGGTAGTGCAGAATATTTTCAAATTTTATTCGACAATAATGAATTTACTGAATTAGATGCCAATTTAACATCTGTAGATTCTTTGAATTTTGTGGATACCAAAAAATACAGCGACCGTTTAAAAGAAGTTACAGAAAAAACAAAGTTAAAAGACGCTGTTAGAACAGCTGTAGGAAAATCTAAAGGTAACGACATCGTTATTTGTTGTATGGATTTTGCTTTTATTGGTGGTTCAATGGGTGCCGTTGTAGGTGAAAAAATAGCTCGTGGAATTAATTATTCGATGAAACATAAATTACCATTTGTAATGATTTCAAAATCGGGTGGAGCTCGTATGATGGAAGCAGCGCAATCGTTAATGCAATTAGCAAAAACGTCTGCAAAATTAGCGCAATTAGCAGATGCACAATTACCTTATATTTCTTTATGTACAGATCCAACAACTGGTGGAACTACGGCTTCTTATGCAATGTTAGGAGATATTAATATCGCGGAACCTGGAGCTTTAGTAGCTTTTGCTGGACCACGTGTAGTAAGAGATACTACTGGTAAAGATTTACCTGAAGGTTTTCAAACTTCTGAATTCTTATTAGATCACGGTTTCTTAGATTTCATTTCTCATAGAAAAGAATTAAAAGACAAAATTAATTTATATGTTGATTTAATCTTAAATCAAGACATTAGATAAAAATAAAAATCCCGATTTGAATTTCAAATCGGGATTTTTTTATAATTGTTTAGAAAATATTAGATTCCAAAAGCAGTTTTAATATCTGCTACTCTGTCTAATTTTTCCCAAGTGAATAATTCTACTTCAATAGTTTTTACTTCCCCATTTGGAGATTTAAACGTTTTAGTTACTACTTCATTTTTACGTCCCATGTGTCCGTAAGCAGCTGTTTCACTATAAATCGGAGTTCTTAATTTTAAGTTTTGCTCAATTGCGTAAGGTCTTAAGTCAAACAATTGCGCTACTTTATCAGAAATTTGAGAATCTAATAAACCATTATTAGCTGTTCCGTAAGTATTTACGTAAATGTTACATGGTTTTGCTACACCAATAGCATAAGAAACTTGTACTAAAACTTCACTAGCTACACCAGCAGCTACTAAGTTTTTAGCAATATGACGCGCAGCATAAGCAGCACTTCTATCTACTTTACTTGGGTCTTTTCCAGAAAAAGCTCCACCACCGTGAGCACCTTTTCCTCCGTAAGTATCCACAATAATTTTTCTACCCGTTAATCCAGTATCTCCATGTGGTCCTCCAATTACGAATTTTCCAGTTGGATTAATGTGGTACTCAATTTTATCATTAAATAAATGCGCGTATTGAGGATATTTAGCTAAAATTCTAGGAATTAAGATTTCAATAATGTCTTTCTTGATTTTTGCTAACATAGAAGTTTCTTCATCGAAATCATCATGCTGCGTTGAAACTACAATTGAGTCAATTCTAACAGGAATGTTATCGTCGTTATATTCTAAAGTTACTTGAGATTTTGCATCTGGACGTAAATAAGTAATAGCCGAATTCTCTCTTCTTAATTCTGCTAATTCTTGTAATAATTTATGAGCTAAATCTAATGCTAATGGCATTAAATCAACTGTTTCGTTTGTAGCGTAACCAAACATAATTCCTTGGTCACCCGCTCCTTGTGCGTTAGCTTTTGATTCGAAATCAGTTGCTGCAGCTCTATCAACACCTCTGTTAATATCGTCAGATTGATCGTGAATAGCAGATAAAACACCACAAGAATTCGCTTCAAACATGTATTCGCTTTTTGTATAACCAATTTTCTTGATTACATCACGTGCAATAGTTTGAACATCTAAATAAGTTGTTGACTTAACTTCACCAGCCAAAATTACTTGCCCAGTTGTTACTAAAGTTTCACAAGCTACTTTTGACGCTGGGTCAAATGCTAAAAAGTTGTCAATTAATGCATCACTAATTTGATCTGCAATTTTATCTGGATGTCCTTCACTCACAGATTCCGACGTAAATAAATATGCCATAATTATAAAAATAAATTATATAAATAATAAACGAAAAAATTGCAGGGAAATACTAAAGAAGGGTTTCTGCTTTAGCATTTTTTTAATACCGAAATAATTTCAGTATCAAGAGGTTGCAATCAGTTCAAATTTTTCCTCTTTTAATTCTGGTGCAAATTTACTAATTAGTTTTATAAAATCTAATAAATATTTTTTTTATTTTTTTAAAACCAAATTTTAAATCTTTTCGTAAGTGTTATAGGATAAAAAATAATAATTATAAAAGAAGAATAATGAAAAAGTTTGTTGTAATGTTGGGGTTAATTTTTTTTAGTCAAATTTCTTTTGCAATGGATGGAGACAAGTCCCTGTTAATTAAAGCGAAAGAATTAATTAAAAATGAAAATTTTTCTGAGGCCATTCCATTGTTAAAATTGTATGTAAAGAATTTAGACGAATCAACTTCAAAAGAAGCGTATTTAGAATTAGCGAATATTTATTTTAGTTTAAAGAATAAAACGGAAACGCTTAAAAATATAAAATTAGCTATTAGTAAAGCTGGTTTAACGGAAGAAGAGTTTGTTTATACTGGTGTTTTAAACGCAGAAGTTTCTAATTTTGTGTGGCAATATTTTTATGAAAACTATGATAATTTAAGAAAAGACTATTTGAAAAAGAATAAATAGGATAGAAGTTTTTATGTAATTAAAAAATCTAATAAATATATTTTTATTAGATTTTTTTTCTAAATTTTAATTTTAAATTAATAAAATTTAGATAATTTAACTACAAAATTTATTTTATTAGAAAATTATTCTATTTTTGCCTCGTTAAAAAACAACAACATGCAAGTAAGAAATAATAAAATGATGATGCAAATGATGATGTGGAAAATTTCCGCAGGGTATTCTATTTGTTAAATCTAAAAACAATAATATAAATAGACCTCTGCTTTTGTAGAGGTTTTTTTTTGTCTAAACGTAAAACACACACACACAACATGCAACTTGAAACATTATTAGCTAATATAGCACAACATTCCAATTTAGTCGACGCTTATGGTGCAACCCATTTGCCCATTTACAATACGGCAACTTTTGATCAAAAAAGACAATTTCCAAATAATAAAAACTACGATTATTCTAGAACAGATAATCCAACCCGAAACGCTTTAGAAGATATTTTTGCCTTAGCAGAAAACGGCTCCGGATGCGTTTGCACGAATACGGGTGTTTCTGCATTGGCATTATTATTCGATACGGTTTTAAAATCTGGCGACACCATTTTAGTGGAAAGAGATTGCTATGGTGGAACGTACAGATTGTTGTCAATTTTATTAGAAAAATACGATGTAAAAACTTGTTATGCAGATTTTACAGATTTATCTGAAGTGGAAATTGCTTTGCAACAAAACGAAATTAAATTAATTTTATGCGAATCACCAACGAATCCAAGTTTAAAGATTGTGGATTTGAAATCGGTTGCCGAACTAAGTAAAAAACACAATACTTTATTTGCAGTAGATAATAGTATGGCTACATTCGCCTCGCAAAAACCTTTAGATTTAGGTGCGGATTTTTCTTTGTTTTCTGCAACGAAATTTATTTCTGGTCACGGAAGTGTTGTGGCTGGAGCGATTGTAGCCAAAACAGAACATTGGTCAGAACGATTGAATTATTTCTCCAATGCACACGGAAGAGCACAAAGTCCTTTTGATGTGTTTTTAGTGTCGTTGGGCTTGCCAACTTTGGTTTACAGAATGAAAACACAAGAACAAAGCGCCATTCAACTTTCAGAATTTTTAAATACACTTTCAGATGTTATTGATGTGAAATTTCCAGGATTGCCATTGCATCCCCAATATGAATTGGCAAAAAGTCAAATGAAAATTATTCCTTCGGTATTAACCATAACATTAAAATCAGCAGAAAAAGCAGAACAATTAATTCAAAACACGAAATTATTCGGAGAAAAAGTGTCTTTCGGTACTTCCGATTCTCGTTTAGAAATCCCTTCAAAAATGAGTCATGCCACCTATTCAGAAGAAGATTTGAAAAAAATTGGATTAACGCATGCAACAGTCAGAATTTCAGTCGGATTGGAAAATATTGACGATTTAATTGCAGATATTCAGCAAGCCTTAAAAGTAGAAACGAGTAAATGTGTTTAGTTATGAGTAATGAAGTGATTAGTGACTATTTTTGTAAAATTCCTTGTGGAGAAAATATCCCTTTGTATAATCCACATTCGGTTTCAGTGAGTTTGCCAAAAATTCAAGATGTGATTGATTATGAAGAAGGAAAATCGGAAGTGATTGATAAAATGAAATCGGGCTATCCACGTTTTTTTCAAAATCAATTTGTGAAACAATTGACGCAATTTATAAAAGAAAAATATCGTATATCGGATGAAGAAAAACTAATTCCAATTGTTTCCATTCATGCTAAAAATATAATTGAAAACGTTTTTAATGTTGCTTTAAATTGTGTAGAAGACAAGAATAAAAATGTATTTTTAATTATAGATTCCAATGATAAAAATACCAAAAAATATACCGATTTTATCCGAAATACAGGATTAATTATTAGTTCTAGAAAAGCAGAAGCAACTTTATATGAATTGAATTTAATTGATTCCATATTTGAAGAAGAAAATGTTTCCGAAATTCAAGCGATTTCCAATATTGATAACACATTGAGTAAAGCTTACGGAACTTCTTCAGAGAAAATTATTCTATCAAATTGCGGAATGAATGCTTTATTTGCGGCAACTGAAACGTTAGTTGCTGTTCAAAAAGAATTCGGAAAAACTAAAATTGTACAATTAGGTTGGTTGTATGTCGATACGATGGAAATTATCGAAAGAAAAGAAAATTCTCACGTTCAAATTAATATTTTCGATTTAATTCAACTTGAAAATTGGCTAGAAAAAAATCAAGAAAATGTAGCTGTTCTTATTACTGAAGTAGTAAGTAATCCGCTTTTACAATGTGTAGATTTGCCAAGATTGTATGAAATTTGTTCGCGTTTTTCAATTAAATTAATTGTAGATAACACATTAGCAACGCCTTTTTGTGTAGATGTTTTACCGTTTTGCGATTTGGCTGTAGAAAGTTTAACTAAGTTCGCTTGCGGTAATGCCGATTTGCTTTTTGGAGCTATTATAGTAAAAGATGAAAGTTTATTTCCGCTGCTTAATGAAAATGTAATTCCACCTTTCGAAGGTGAAATCAAAAGATTGGGTTTTGAAATTTTAGAGTATGAAAATCGAGTTCGTATAATTTCAGAAAATACGATTTTGCTTTATAATTTTCTAAAAACACAACCCAAAGTGCTTGAAATTAAAAGTGTCTTTCATAAAGCTAGTTCCGAGAATTTTTCTAAAATCCAAAAAGGAAATAATGTTCCAGGATTATTGTCCGTGGTTTTTGATAAAGATTTAGCCTTTTATTACGACAAATTACAAGTAGCAAAAGGTCCAAGTTTAGGAACGGAATTTACATTAGCAATGCCGTACGTATATCTAGCGCATTATGAGTATTTGAAGTCGGAAATGGGTTTGCATGTGTTGAAAAAATTAGGTATAAATCCGAATTTATTACGCATCTCTGTTGGTACAGAACCAATTGAAAATATTATCAAAGCTTTCCAATTGGTTTTGGAATAAGTTAAAAAATTAGAATCGAATCTTTAAAAAGAAAAATAATCTATTAAAAATATATTTATAAATTATATTTTCATTAAAAAGAATAATTAATAACAAAATATAGAAAATTAATCTATAAAAATTGGTTTTAAAGAAAATTAATCTATCTTTGCCCCATAAATAATAAGAAAATGATATTTACAGTTTGCAATATGTGTTGTTGTATGGGGAAAATTTCCACAGAGCTGCCTATTGCCTAATTTTAAATTTTTAAAATAGCTAAAAGCCTCTGTTTCGCAGAGGCTTTTTTTATATCCAATACTTAAATAAATACAAAAATAAAATGATTTCAAATTCAATACAAAATACAGTTTCAACTTCAGCTTGTTGTGCGTGCTTTCTTAAAAAGGAGCCGTAACACTGTATTTGTATATATCAAAACACTAGTATGAGCTCCTTCAATTTGAAGGAGCTTTTTTTATTTAAACTAAAATCAAAATGCAAGAAAATTTATTAAAAATAGTAGCAGAAAGTAAAACGTTGGAAGAAAAACTAAAACAAATATCCAATTTAATTCAAGGAAAAATAGTTTTTTCAACGAGTTTCGGAATCGAAGATCAAGTCATTTCTCACGCTATTTATTCACAAAACATTAAAAATATCGAAGTGTTTACTTTAGATACAGGCCGACTTTTCCCAGAAACCTATTCCGTTTGGGATAAAACGCAATTGCAATACAATACAAAAATTAAGGCTTACTATCCGAATTCAGATTCCATTGAAAAATATATCAACGAAAACGGAATTAACGCTTTTTATAATTCAGTAGAGTTAAGAAAAGAATGCTGTTCCATTCGAAAAGTTGAACCTTTAAATCGAGCTTTAGTTGGAGCTTCTATTTGGATTACAGGTCTACGAGCGGAACAATCGAATAATCGAAATTCAGTAAAAGAAATTGAATGGGACGAAGAAAAACAACTATACAAATTCAATCCTTTATTAAACTGGACAACAGATGAAGTAATCGAATATTTAAAACAAAACGCAGTGCCATATAATCTTTTACATAACGAAGGATTTGTCAGTATAGGCTGCGCACCGTGTACAAGAGCTATCAATCCGGGTGACGATTTCAGAGCCGGCCGCTGGTGGTGGGAAGATCAATCTAAAAAAGAATGTGGATTACATAAATAAATTAAAGAGAAGGTAAATCAACTTGAAACCTGAAACAAAAACAACTTGAAACAAAAAACAAATGAGTCAAAAACATAATTATTTAGAACAATTAGAAAACGAAGCGATTTATATTCTTCGTGAAACAGCCGCACAATTTGAAAAACCTGCCTTGCTTTTTTCTGGCGGAAAAGATTCAATCGTGTTGGTACATCTTGCACTAAAAGCTTTTCGTCCTGGGAAATTTCCTTTTCCATTGGTACATATTGATACAGGTCATAATTTTCCTGAAGCTCTCGAATTCAGAGATTATTTGGCGAATCAAATTGGCGAAAAACTAATCGTAGCTTCAGTGGAAGACAGCATTAAAAAATACAATTTGAAAGAAACTGCTGGTCGTTTTCCTTCAAGAAATGCGCTACAAACCTACGCGCTTTTAGATGCGATCGAAGAAAATGAATTTGATGCCTGTATTGGTGGCGCTCGACGCGATGAAGAAAAAGCCAGAGCAAAAGAACGTATTTTTTCAGTTCGAGACGATTTCGGACAATGGGATCCAAAATTACAACGTCCAGAATTATGGGATATTTTAAACGGAAAAGTAAAAAAAGGGCATAATGTTCGCGTGTTCCCAATCAGCAATTGGACAGAATTAGACGTGTGGAATTACATTCAGAAATATAACATCGAATTACCAAGTTTATATTTTGCTCATGAAAGGGAATGTATCGTCCACCAAGATAAATTGGTGGCGACTTCAAAATTCATCCAGCCTTTAGAAAACGATACGGTTGTGGTGGAAAAAGTACGATACAGAACGGTTGGCGACATGACATGTACAGCAGCAGTTCCTTCCGAAGCCGCTACAATTCAAGATATAATTGACGATATCATTCAAACCAGAGTCAGTGAAAGAGGACAAACTCGATTAGACGATCAATTATCTGAAGCGGCCATGGAAGACAGAAAAAAACAAGGATATTTCTAGTAATGACAACTCGTGAGTTGTCACAATTAATAAAAAACAAAAGAAAATGAACACATTACGATTTATAACAGCAGGAAATGTAGATGACGGTAAAAGCACTTTAATAGGTCGTCTTTTATATGATTCCGATAGTATTCACACCGATCAATTGGGCGTTTTGAAAAAGCAAACGAAACAAGAAGGTGTGGATATCGATTTGTCACTAATTACCGACGGACTAAGAGCAGAACGCGAACAAGGAATTACAATTGATGTAGCCTATAAATATTTCTCGACTAAGAAAAGAAAATTTATCATCGCCGATGCGCCAGGTCATGAACAATATACCAGAAATATGATAACTGGTGCTTCCAATTCCGATTTGATTATCATTTTAGTCGATGCACGAAAAGGGATTACAGAACAAACAAAACGTCATGCGAGTATTGGTTCGCTAATGGGAATTAAAAAAGCAATTATCGCCATCAATAAAATCGATTTACTAAATTATTCTGAAGCCACTTTCAATCAAATTAAAGCTGATTTCGAAAGTATTAAGTCCGAATTAAATTTCAATGAAATTCATTACATTCCAGTAAGTGCTTTGGTTGGCGATAATATTGTAACGAAATCTGAAAACACAGCTTGGTACGAAGGAAAAGCGTTGTTAGAAACTTTAGAATCTATTGAAGTAGAAACGACAGAAGATTTAGCATCTCGATTTCAAGTGCAATGGGTAATTCGTCCAAAAGAGGAAGCTTATCACGATTATCGCGGTTATGCTGGTTTGGTTTTAAGTGGAAATTATAAAGTTGGCGATACAGTAATTATTTTGCCAGCGAATATGGCAACTAAAATTATAAAAATTGAGAAGAATTTAGAAAGCATTCAAGTAGCGAAAGCTGGCGATAATATTGTATTACATTTTGAAAATAATATTGATATTAGTCGTGGTGATTCTGTCGTTTTATACCATCAATTACCAATAGAATCTACTCAAATTAATTCTTGGATTTCTTGGTTAGACAACACGCCATTACAGGTAGGAAAAACCTATTTGTTGCAACACCGATTTAAAAATGTTCGCGTGAAAATTCAAGAAGTCAACCAAAAATGGAACATCAACGATTGGGAATTTACCAACGAAACAGAAATAAAATTAAATGACATCGCTCAAATTAGGTTGCGTACAAATCAGCCTTTGTTTTATGATACTTTTGATAAAAATCCGAAATCAGGAAATGCGATTCTAATTGATGAAACGAGTAATAATACGGTTGGCGCCTTAATGTTTTTATAATATGTCATATTCCATTTACATCAGAAATCAGGAAAGAGCCAAAAGCCCAATCAATAAAAGACAAGTCGAAAAATGGGTGGATGAGTTAATTAATTGGCTGTTCGATATCAGTCAAGAATATTCTAATTACCGATTTTTTCAGAATAAAGAAAAGTTGATTCAATTAAAGTTACAAGACATTTTAGCAAAAGTTACGGATGATACGAATCAAGTTTTAGTGAATTCAAATTATTTTTTCGATAGTCTAGAGCAAATTCATTTTGTTCTGATTAACGATTTAGAAACCATCATAAATTTTGATCCAGCTGCAAAATCTAAAGAAGAAGTTTTAATCGCTTATCCAGGTTTTTTTGCCATTACGGCTTACAGAATTGCGAATATTTTTTGGAAACTAGATATTCCCATTATTCCAAGAATTATTACAGAATATGTGCATAGCAGAACTGGAATCGATATTCATCCAGGAGCAGAAATAGGAGAGAATTTTTTCATCGATCACGGAACAGGAATCGTAATCGGAGAAACCACCAAAATCGGAAATAATGTAAAAATTTATCAAGGTGTCACACTCGGAGCTTTATCGGTTTCAAAAGATAATGCTTCAGCAAAAAGACATCCAACCATTGAAAACAATGTAACGATTTATGCAAATGCTACAATTTTGGGAGGAAATACTACAATCGGAGTCAGTTCAGTAATCGGAGGAAATGTTTGGTTAACACATTCTGTTCCGGAAAATTCTTTGGTATATCATAAAAGTGAAATCGAAATCAAAAAGAAAAGCGAGTTTCCAGAAGCTCTAAATTATGTGATTTAATTAAATCAAAACAAGTAAAATAACACAATTAAAATAAAACAAAATGAAGACAAATAATATATTAGAAACCATAGGAAATACACCAGTAGTAAAGATCAATAAACTTTATGGTGCAAATAAAAATGTATGGATTAAATTAGAAAGAACGAATCCAGGAAATAGCATAAAAGACAGAATTGCTTTAGCGATGATTGAAGATGCAGAAGCTAAAAATTTATTAAATCCAAATAGCGTAATTATTGAACCTACTTCAGGAAATACTGGAATTGGATTAGCATTAGTTGCAGCTGTAAAAGGTTATAAAGTAATTTTGGTAATGCCAGAATCGATGAGTGTTGAACGTAGAAAATTAATGGAAATTTACGGAGCAGAATTCGATTTAACACCACGCGAAAAAGGAATGAAAGGCGCTATAGAAAGAGCTGCCGAATTAGTTGCTGAAACACCAAATTCATGGTCGCCCTCACAGTTTAAAAACCCAGCTAATGTAGTAGTGCATCAAAGAACCACAGCGCAAGAAATTTTAAACGATTTTCCAAACGGATTAGATTATATCATCACTGGAGTAGGAACGGGCGGACATATTTCAGGAGTGGCTAAAGTGGTAAAAGCAAAGTTTCCAAATGTAAAAATCATTGCAGTGGAACCAGAGTTATCACCCGTTTTAAGTGGCGGAAGTCCAGCTCCACATCCAATACAAGGAATTGGTGCCGGTTTTGTTCCAGAAAATTACCACAGCGATTTAATTGATGAGGTCATTCAAGTGTCAAAAGAAGAAGCTTTCGAATACACCAGAAATATTGCCAAACAAGAAGGAATTTTAGTAGGAATTTCAACGGGAGCTTCATTAGCAGCCGTAGCCAAAAAAGTAGCGTCATTACCAGATGATGCTGTAGTTCTAACCTTTAATTATGATACTGGCGAACGCTATCTTTCTATAGAAGGTTTGTTCTAAAAATCAATAATTTATCGTAGAAATTGTATTTCGATTTGACTCGGAACAGCCCTTTCTACGCCTAATTTTAAAATAATTATGATACAAATTAACAAAAAAGGGAAAGTGATTTTGGCAGGAGCCGGCCCTGGTGATCCCGATTTAATAAGTTTAAAAGCCTTAAAATATTTGCAAACTGCCGATGTGATTTTAACCGACCGATTGGTTTCTCCAATTTTAATTGAACAATATGCTCGCAAAGAGGCAGAAGTCATTTACGTGGGAAAACAATGTTCAAAAGGCATTTGGACACCACAAAGCGATATCAATGAACTTATTGTCGAATTCGCTTTGCAAGGAAAATTAGTACTGCGATTAAAAGGTGGCGATGCGACTTTATTTTCAAATGTGTTAGATGAATTGCAAGCGGTTAAAAAACATGAAATTCCTTATGAAATTATTCCTGGAATTTCCGCAGCTTTTGGTGCCGCAGCTTATACCGGAATTCCACTAACCGCAAGAGGTTTTTCACGAGGTGTCCGATTTTTAACGCTTTACGATTTGGATAAAGTGGGAAGTCATCAATGGCAAGATTGGGCCACAACGGAAGATACTTTAGTTTTTTATATGAGCGGACAACGGTTAGATTTCTTAACCAAACAACTGCTAAAACAGGAAATTAGTTTAGAAAAAGGTTTAGCTGTCGTGCAACAAGCGACTACACCCAATCAAAAAACAAATGTGTTTTCTTTTGAGGATATTCAATCAAAATCGTTACCCGAATTTGAATTTGTACCCACTTTATTAATCATAGGAAAAGTAGTGAATTTACACGAACAATATACGTGGTTCACAGAAAAAAACATAGTAGAATCTTATTTCGATAATCATAAAAATAGTTACAAAAATGCTGTCTGAAACAAAACTATCATTATTACAACAATTAGCACAAAATGCTTCAAAAGAAGAAATTATCTGGACAAAAGGCTATTTAACTGGTTTTTTAGATCGAGTGGAATTGTTAGGCGGAACTACTGAAGGCAATACTCTTACTCCGGTAGCAGTAAAACCTCTTATTGTTTATGGAACGGAAACTGGAAATTCTAAAAAAGTAGCTTCTAATTTATTGGCGACTTTCAAAAAGAATAAAATTCAAGCGAAAGCGATTGACGTTTTTCAATATGATGTAGCAAAATTGGAAAAAGAAAGTTTGGTTTTGTTTGTCATGAGTACGCAAGGTGAAGGCGAATTCCCTCAAAATGCCATTCCGTTTTACGAAAAATTAAAAGCATCAAATGCGAATTTAAGTAAGGTTTCTTTTGCCGTTTTAGGACTTGGAGATTCATCTTATCCCTTATTTTCAAATGCAGGAATTTTATTAGATGAAGTTTTAGCAGAAAAAGGGGCGAAACGCTTGTTACCATTAGTGAAAGCGGATGTAGATTTTGCAGAAACAGTTTCGATTTGGGAAAGTGATTTACAAAAAGCCTTTCAAAATATTGGTTCAAATGTTACGAATGAAGTAAAACCAACAAGTGCAACAGTTTCTTCAGCTAAGAAAAATTACTTAGGAAAAATTAGTCATAAAGTCGTGCTGAATGATGTAGGTTCGAACAAAGAAACGTATCATATCGAAATTGAATCGGATGAGGAAATTAGTTACGAACCTGGCGATGCTTTAGGTATTTTTCCGAAAAATAAAGAAGCAGAAATTCAAGCCATTGCCACGTATTTTAAGGAAGAAAATTATTCCATTCTTGCCGATAAAAATATTCGAGGTTTGTCAAAAAAATCACTAGAAGCTTTTTCAAAGTTGTTTGAAATTGAAATTATCGAAGAGAAAGCAAATCTGTTAGATATCATCCAAAAATACAATCCTAAAAAGGTAAAATTAGAAGAAGTGATTGCTTTGCTTTTGCCAATTTCACCTCGATTGTATTCGATTTCTTCGTCTTCGGAAGCGCATGACGGACAAGTACATCTAACCGTAAGTCTGAATAAGTTTAAAGTGAATGATGAGATAAAGTCTGGTTTAGCATCAGAATTTTTAGCCGATTTTCCTCTCGATGAACAATTGGAATTTTACATTCATAAAAATCAAAATTTCCGATTACCAAAAGAAGAAACAGATATTATTATGATCGGTCCAGGAACTGGAATTGCACCTTTCAGAAGTTTTCTAGCAGAAAGAGATGTAACAGGAGCCGAAGGCAAAAATTGGCTGTTTTTTGGTGAACAACATTTTGTCTTAGATTTTTATTATCAAACCGAAATCCAAGAATGGCTAACTACAGGTGTGTTAACCAAATTAGATACAGCTTTTTCAAGAGATCAAGAACGAAAAATTTACGTACAAGACAGAATTCGAGAAAAAGCAAAAGAGTTTAATAATTGGTTACAAAACGGAGCCAGTATTTACATCTGCGGACAAAAAAATCCAATGAGTCAAGATGTAGAAAATGCGATTGTTGAGGTTATTGCAAAAGAGCGAAATATCTCAGAAAGTGAAGCCAAACAAATTTTGGAGGAATTAGAAAATCAAGGAAAATATCAAAAAGACGTGTATTAAAAATTAGTTTCAAGTTTCAAGTTCATTTAGTTTCAAGTTGAATATCGTAATAAAAAATCTAACAGATTTTAACAACCTGAAACCTGAAACCTGAAACAAAAAATTAAAACCTGAAACAAAAAACAAAAACAATGAGCGAAAAATTATCAGCAGTAGAACATATAAAGACCAAAAGTGAGGGTCTTAGAGGAACATTAAAAGAAAGTATCGATTTAGATAATCATACAGGAAATGTGCGTCCGGATGACGAAACTTTAGTGAAGTTTCACGGCATGTACGTGCAAGACGACCGCGACCGAAGAGCAGAAAGAGCCGCCAAAAAATTAGACAAATTATATTCTTTTATGATTCGTTTGAGAATTCCTGGTGGTGTAATTTCAGCGGAACAATGGATTGCCACGCACGAAATTTCGGAACAATTCGGAACAGGAACTTTAAAAATTACAACGCGTCAAACGGTGCAATTACATGGTTTGTTAAAACACCAATTACGACCAACAATTCAAGCTTTTAACACGGCAAAATTAGATTCCATTGCCGCGTGTGGCGACGTAAATAGAAATGTGATTGTGAGTTCACATCCGCAAATTTCAGCGATTCATCAACAAATTTATGAGTATGCTGATAAAATTTCAACTTTGCTTTTGCCTAAAACGCAATCGTATTATGAAGTTTTTATCGACGGTGAAAAAATTTATGAACGTTCTTCGGAAGCGGATCCGCTTTATGAAGACCGCTATTTGCCAAGGAAGTTCAAAATCGCCATCGCCATTCCGCCAAGTAATGATGTGGATGTGTTTACGAACGATATCGGATTAATTGCCATTATCGAAAACGATGTATTGAAAGGATTCAACATCGCAATTGGTGGTGGTTTGGCTACAACTCACGGAAATCCAAATACTTATTCTCGTTTGGGTAGTATTATTGGTTTTACAGATACAGAAGAAAAAACGCTAAAAGCCGTGTACGAAATTTTAACCGTGCAACGTGATTTCGGAAATCGTGTCGACAGAAAATTATCTCGATTGAAATATACAGTCGATAAATTAACTGTAGAAGGTTTCAAAAAAGAATTGGAAAGTCGCATCGGATTCCAATTCGAACCAGAAAGAAAATACACATTCACAGAACGAAGCGACCGTTTTGGTTGGGAACAAAATCACCAAAGAAAATGGTTTTATACGTTGTTTATAGAACACGGAGTGGTAAAACCGGAACAGAAACAATTTTTGTACGAATTGGCGCAATTGGATGTTAATAATTTCATCTTTTCAGGAAATCAAAATCTGATTTTAGGCGAGATTGAAGAAAGCAATAAATCAAAAGTAGAAGCTTTGTTGTTGCAACACAATATTGAAAAACAAGTTAGTGCTTTACGTAAAAATTCTATGGCGTGTGTGGCTTTACCAACTTGTCCGTTAGCCTTAGCGGAAGCCCAACGTTATTTGCCAGAATTAGTAACCAAGGAGAATTCAATAACTTAATGCAACAAATGATAATTTTTATCTTTGTTGAATTATGGAAAAAAAGCACAAACGACTTACACTAAATGAACGCATTATTATTGAGACTTTACTCAATGAAAATAAGTCTAAAAGTTATATTGCAAAGCATCTAAATAGAAATCGTTCTACTATTACTCGAGAAATAAATAGTTGGATGCACAAACCAACCGATAAATACAATGCAACTTTAGCAGATTTCTTTGCAAAAGAAGAGTATTTAAACAAAAGAAATCTTGATAAAATAAATACTCATAAAAAACTTAAACTATTTGTTTACAGAGGCTTATTATGTGGTTTTTCGCCAGAACAAATTGCTGGAAGAATTAAAATTGATTATCCTAACAATAGTATTATGACAATCTCTCATGAAGCAATTTATCAGCATATTTATAAACATAGACAGTCAAGATTAGGCAAAAAACTCATACAACTTCTACCCTATCATCATTCCAAAAGAAGATACAATAGAAAAGGTGGAAAAAACAAAATACGAATCAAAGACCAAGTAAATATTAGCCAAAGACCCAACAGTGTTGAGTTACGAAACGAAGTTGGACATTGGGAAGGAGATCTAATGATTGGTGTAGGACAAAAAAGTGCCATCGGAACAATTGTAGAAAGAAAAACAAGATATGTTTTCATTATTAAATTAGAAAATAGAAAATCCGAAACCGTGACACAACAATTTGCAAAACACTTGAAAACACTACCCAAATACACTGTAAAATCAATGACTTACGACAACGGAATGGAAATGGCAAATCACAAATGGCTATCAAATAACACTGGAATGGATATATATTTTGCTAATCCTTATTCTTCCTGGGAACGTGGAACTAACGAAAACACGAACGGTTTAATTAGGCGTTTTTTCCCTAAAGGAACTGATTTTAACACCATAACAAACAAACAACTAAAACATGCTGAATTAACTCTAAACAATAGACCTAGAAAGGTTTTAGGGTACAAAACACCTCAAGAAAAAATGAATCAAGAAATCACTAACTATATAGCATAAATCAAGCCTATTTCGGAAATAACTTTTGGTCAATTAAAAAGACCAAAAAAGTTATTCTGAAATTAGACAAAATGAAA